>CAZGYD010000046.1:0-8597 GCA_964530115.1 uncultured Rhodocyclaceae bacterium
CGCCGTCGGGACATGCGAAAGCGGAGGCGCAACTGGTGGGGCGGCGTGCGTTGGGATGGAACTGCACCATAGTGCCCAGACGGCGGTTGACGTGCTCGGAGCGCGGGTAGCCGTAGGCGTACGCGCCGCTGCCCTTAAGCGCGGCAGTCTTGATGCAGGCCACTTCGCCCTCGGACTCTTCGAGCACCCCGACGCCGAAGCCCTTGCGCTCGCAGTAGCGCAGGTACATGCGCATTAGCATTGCCGCCCAGTCCTGCGCCTCGGTGCCGCCGGCGCCGGCCTGGATGTCGATGAAGCAGTTGTTCGGGTCCGCCGGGTTGGAGAACATGCGCCGGAACTCGAGTTCGCCGATGCGCCTCTCGATGCCGGAAAGATCGCTCTCGACCGAGACGAGGGTGTCGTCGTCCTCCTCGCCCTTCGCCAGCTCGAAGAGCTCGCGGGTGTCGGCGAGTTCCTGGGCGATGTCGCGCAGGCTGACGACGACGGCTTCGAGGGATTTCTTCTCTCGGCCCAGTTCCTGGGCGCGTTCGGCGTCGTTCCAGACGGCCGGGTCTTCGAGCGCGCGGTTGACTTCTTCGAGCTTCAACGCCTTGGCGTCGAAGTCAAAGATACCTCCGCAGTTCGGCCTCGCGGCGGGCGAGATCGGCGAGGCGGTTGGCGATGCTGTTGAGGCGTTCGGCTTCCATGGCGTTTCCTGTGCAGAATCGGCGAATTATACCGCCGCGCGCATGTCCTCGATGGTCAGCTGGACGCCCTGCAGGCCGTTCCATTCGTTGATCTCGAGCCGGTAGGCCGCCTCGATGCGCGAGGCCGCCGGCTCTGCGCAGTGGAAGCGCATGGCCTCGAAGCGGGCGCCGCCCTGGCGCAGCGCCAGTTTCAGGTGCTTGTCCTTGATGAGCCGCTGGCTCTCGACTTCGAAGACGTCGGCGAAGAGCGGCGCGGGAAAGGCCTGGCCCCAGACCGCGTCCTGCAGGAGCTTCGCGGTCTCGAGGCCGCGGAAGGCGGCTTCGAGCGGGCCGTCGGTGACCAGCGTGCGGGTCAGGGCCTCGGCCGGCATCAGCGTCCGGGCGACGGCCTCGAATTCGGCCTCGAATTCGCCGAGGTCGCGCCCGGCGAGCGTCAGTCCCGCGGCGGCGGCGTGGCCGCCGAAACGTCTGAGCAGGCCGGGGCGGCGCTTGGCGACGAGATCGAGCGCGTCGCGCAGATGCAGACCGGGGATCGAGCGGCCCGAGCCCTTGATCTCGCCGCCCTCGCCGCGCGCGAAGGCGAAGGTCGGCCGGTGCAGCTTCTCCTTGATGCGGCCGGCGAGGATGCCGATCACGCCCTGGTGCCAGCCGGGATCGAAGAGCACGAGGCTGGCGCGGCGTTCGGCATCGAGGTCGTCGAGGAGAAGGTCGGCGGTTTCGCGCATGTCGGCTTCGATGGCGCGGCGCTCGCGGTTGATGGCATCGAGCTCTTGGGCGATGTTGAGCGCCCGCGCCGGATCGTCGGTGACCAGCGCCTCGATGCCCAGCGACATGTCGGCGAGCCGCCCGGCGGCGTTGATGCGCGGGCCGACGGTGAAGCCCAGATCGAAAGTGCCGGCGCGCGCCGGATCGCGGCCGGCGACGGCGAACAGCGCCCTGAGGCCCGGCTGCATGCGCCCGGCGCGGATGCGCGCAAGCCCCTGGGCGACGAGGATGCGGTTGTTGCGGTCGAGCGGCACGACGTCGGCGACGGTGCCCAGCGCGACGAGATCGAGCAGCTCGGCGAGATTCGGCTCGGGCGCGACGGCGAAGGCCCCGCGGCGGCGCAGCTCGGCCCTGAGCGCGAGCATGACGTAGAACATCACGCCGACGCCGGCCATCGCCTTGCTCGGAAAATCGCAGCCCGGCAGGTTGGGGTTCACGATGACCTCGGCGGCCGGCAGTTCCGCGCCTGGCAGGTGGTGGTCGGTGACGAGCGTAGCGATGCCGAGCCGCTTCGCCTCGGCGACGCCCTCGACGCTGGCGATGCCGTTGTCGACGGTGACGATGAGGTGGGGTTTCCTCTCGGCGGCGAGCCTGACGACCTCGGGCGAGAGGCCGTAGCCGTTCTCGAAGCGGTTGGGCACGAGGAAATCGACCTCGGCGCCGAGGGCGCGCAAGGCCCGCAGGCCGACGGCACAGGCCGTGGCGCCGTCGCAGTCGTAGTCGGCGACGATGAGGATGCGCCGGCGCGCGGCGATCGTGTCGGCGAGCAGTGTTGCCGCTTCGCGCGTGCCGTCGAGCCGATCGGGCGGCAGGAGCGCCTGAAAGCCGGTGTCGAGCTCCTCGGCGGTGCGCACGCCGCGCGCGGCATAGAGCCGTGCGAGCAGCGGATGGACGCCGGCCTGTTCGAGCATGGCCGCCGCGCGCACGGGCACCGGACGGGCGACGAGCTTCATGGTGCCGGCAGGTCCGCGAGCGGCAGCGGCCGCCGCCAGAGGCGCCAGAGGTCGGCCCGGCCGAGATCGACGCGCAGCGAAGGTTCGCGCGCGCCGGCGACGAAACTCAGCCGTCGTAACACGCCGCGGCGCATCGCCGTGAGCGCCGGCGCGAGCCATTGGGCCTCGAGCCGCGCGAGGCCCTCGCGCCAGGCCGTGGCGTCGAAGGAGAAACGCGCCGCGGCTAGCCCGTCGAAGTGCGCCAGCAGGTGCCCGGAAGCGGGCGCGAAGCCCTCCGGCATCGGCGCGGCCGCGATGTCCGCGAGCGAGGCGTAGCCTTTCAACACCGGATCGTTGCTCCAGACCGTGGTCACGGCCGTGGCGACGGTTTGCGGCCGTCGGCCGCCGCCCCAGGGCCAGAGCGCGTTGACCGTCGGCCGGCCCGCTTCGGCGCGGCGCCGGTTGACCGGATGGTCATGCAAGACCGGCTGGATCTCGGCGAGCCGCCGCCGCCACGCGGCACCCTCCGGCCCCGCTGGCAGGGAAGGATCGGCCGGCAGCCCGATCCCGTGGGGCAGGTCCGCCGTGTCGATGGCCGCCGGCCCCGCGAGCCGCAGGTGCCAGTGCCCGGGCGCGCGGGCGACGATTTCCGAGAGCGGCGCGGCGAGCGGCGCGACCGCCTCGCGCAGGGCCTCGTCCTCCTCGGCCGTGAGCTCGAGCCTCGCTGGGTCGTCGAGGACGATCGCGCGCTCCTCGATGCGCAGATGCACGGGATCGAGGCAGAGCCAGTCGTGATCGCCCGGCTCGCCGCCCTCGCCGATGAGCCGCAGCGGCGCCGCGGGCAGCGGCGCCGCCGTGCCGAAGCCCGCGCCGGCCCAGGCGGTGCCTGCGGCGAGCGCTGCGTGGCGCCCCCGGCCGAAGAGCAGCGCCAGCGCCGGATGGGGCAGGTCGAAGGTCGTGTCGCGGAGGATCTCGCGCGGCCAGAAGAGGCCGGGCACGAGCAGGGTGAGGTGCATGGTCAGACCGGCAGGACCATGGCGCCGTAGCGCGCGATCGCGGCGTCGCGCGACAACAGGCGCATCGGCTCGGTGAGCGCCTGGGCGATGAGGATCCGGTCGAAGGGATCGGCATGCAGCGGCGGCAGGTTTTCGAGCTGGGCCGCGTGGCGCCAGCCCACCGGCAGTTCGCGGTAGCCGGCCAGTGCGCACAGCTCGGCCGCACGGGCGCCGCTCACCGGCATGTCGCCGCGCCCGAGCGCGTGCTTGATGGCGATCTCCCAGATCGATGCGGTACTGACGTAGATCTCGTTGCCGGCATCGGCGATCAGTTCGGCGGCCGTGCTCCCCAGCCGCTCCGAGCCCGTGAGCGCCCAGAGGACGATCTGGGTGTCGAGCAACAGGCGCATCGCTCAGCGGCCTTCGAGGAACAGGCGCGCCACTTCGGCGTTGTGGGCGTCGATGTCGTCGGGGACGACGAATTCGCCGCGGGCCACGCCGATGCGGCGGGAGGCGTCCTCCTGGATCGGCACGAGCCGCGCGACCGGCTTGCCGTTGCGGGAGATCATGATCTCCGTCTCGGCGCCCGAGGCGATCTGATCGATCAGGCGCGAGAGGTGGGTCTTGGCGTCGAAGAGGCTGACGGTCTGCATGGTCTTGTTGGCAAAAATCTGGTCTAGCCAGTCTAGTCAAACTCCTTCCGGCGGGCAAGCGCAACGGGCTGGCGGTAACATGCGCGCCCATGCGGTACGAACACTGGATCGGCTTGCGCTACACACGGGCGAAGCGGCGCAATCATTTCATCTCCTTCATCTCCCTGATCTCGATGGCGGGCGTCGGCCTCGGCGTCGCGGCGCTGATCGTCGTGCTCTCGGTGATGAACGGCTTCCAGAAGGAGCTGCGCACGCGCATCCTCGGCGTCGCCTCGCACGTGCAGGTCTCGGGCATCGGCGGCGAACTGGAGGACTGGCCGCGCACGGTGCAGGCGGCGGCGCAACATCCGCGCGTAATCGCGGCCGCGCCCTACGTGCAGGGGCAGGCGATGCTCTCCTTCGAGCAGCAGGTGCGTGGCACGGTGGTGCGCGGCATCCTGCCGGAGGCCGAGGAGAAGACCGCCGACTTCGCGCGGCACATGAAGATCGGCCGGCTCGACGATCTCGCCCCCGGCGAATTCCGCATCATCCTCGGCGCCGAACTGGCCCACGCGCTGGGCGTCGGCTACGGCGACAAGGTGACGCTGATCGCGCCCCAAGGCCTGGTCACCCCGGCCGCGGTGCTGCCGCGTCTCAAGCAGTTCACGGTCGCCGGCCTCTTCGAGGTGGGCATGTTCGAGTTCGATTCCGGCCTGGCGCTGATCCACCTCGAGGACGCGCAGAAGCTCTACCGCATGGAGGGCCGCGTGACCGGCGTGCGCCTCAAGGTCGACGATCTCTTCGCCGCGCCGCGCATCGGCCGCGAACTGTTCCGCTTTCTCGACCCGGACGCCACGGTCAGCGACTGGACGAGGAGCCACGCCAACTTCTTCCGCGCCGTGCAGATCGAAAAGAACATGATGTTCCTGATCCTGCTATTGATCGTCGCGGTGGCCGCCTTCAACATCGTCTCGACGCTGGTCATGGCCGTCACCGACAAGCAGGCCGACATCGCCATCCTGCGCACGCTGGGTGCGAGCCCCGGCAGCATCATGCAGATCTTCATCGTCCAGGGCGCGCTCATCGGCCTGATCGGGCTCGCGGCCGGCGTCGCCGGCGGCGTGGCGCTCGCGCTCAACATCGAGACGGTGGTGCCGGCGATCGAGCGCGCCTTCGGCATCCAGTTCCTGGCCAAGGACGTCTATTACATCTCGGACCTGCCCTCCGACCTGCAATGGCGCGACGTCGCCGTGGTCACCGGCGTCTCCTTCCTGCTCACGCTCCTGGCGACGCTCTATCCGAGCTGGCGCGCCTCGCGCGTCAATCCCGCGGAGGCGCTGAGGTATGAGTGAGCCGGTGCTGGCCTGTTCCAGGCTGAAGAAGACCTTTGTCCAGGGCGACCTCGACGTGCCGGTGCTGCTCGGCATCGATCTCGAAGTCGCCGCCGGCGAGCGCGTCGCCATCGTCGGCGCCAGCGGCTCGGGCAAGAGCACGCTCCTGCACCTGCTCGGCGGGCTCGACGTGCCGACCGCGGGCAGCGTCTCGCTCCTTGGCCGCGACCTGTTCCGTCTCGCAGATGGCGAGCGCGGCCGGCTGAGGAACGAGGCCCTGGGCTTCGTCTACCAGTTCCACCACCTGCTGCCGGAATTTTCCGCGGTCGAGAACGTCGCCATGCCCCTGCGCATCCGGCGAATGCCGCGCGCCGAGGCCGAGGCGCAGGCCGCGGAGATGCTGAAGAAAGTCGGCCTCGGCCACCGGCTGCGCCACCGGCCTGGCGAACTCTCGGGCGGCGAGCGCCAGCGCACCGCGATCGCCCGCGCGCTGGTGACGCGGCCGGCCTGCATCCTCGCCGACGAGCCGACCGGCAACCTCGACCGGCAGACCGCCGGCGAGGTCTTCGAGCTGATGATGAACCTGAATTCCGGCGCGGCGCTGGTCATCGTCACCCACGACCCCGAACTCGCCGCGCGCGCCGGCCGCGTGCTCACGCTGCAGGACGGCGTGCTGGCCTGAAACTCAGGCGCCGTAACACGCCGGCCGGCGCCACCCGCTCTCAGTCCTTCGGCTTCCAGTACTCGAGCGGCGTGAGCATCTGATCCTCGACGGCCTTCACGCGCTTCCTGTAACTCTCGTACCAGCTGCCCGGCGACGGCGCGCAGTACTGCGCGTAATCGAAGCCGTGTGCCTTCACATAGTCCTGGAATTCCCGGTCGAGGGCGAGCTTTTCCTGGATCACTCGATCGTCGGCCATGCTTTGTCTCCTTTCAACGAACGAAGAACGTACATGGAAAAAATAGTGGCCGTGGCGCCGCCCTTCAAGGTCGGCGCCACGCCGGCAAAAGCCCGGCCGTCAGTGCTTGGCGCCGGTGCCCAGCCACTGCGCCGACTTGCCGTCGGCGCTCGGCTTGCACTCGACGGCGACGCCGGCGATGGTCGCCTTGGTGCCGATGTCCTGGAAGGCGCCGAGGTCGCCGTTCCAGCATTGCGGCGCCTTGGCGGCGGGCGCGGCAGCAGCCGGCGCGGCGTGGGCGGCGGCGGGCTTCGCGGGGGCCGCGGTCTGGCTCGCGCAGGCGGACAGCAGCGTGACGGCGGAAAGGGCGGCAAGGATGGAAAGGGCGGACGGAATGCGCATGGGACCTCCAGAACGAATATGAATGTTGAGCGACCATTGTCGAAGCCGCGCGTTACGGCTTTGTTTCAGCGCTCACCGCCGGCATCGTCGATGAATTCGAACAGGAGGAACTGCGTCTGCTGGAAGACGCTGAAGTTGTCGTCGGAAACGAGGATCAGCGTCGCTCGCCCGCCCGGCAGGCGCGGGCCCCAGGCCATGCCCTCGAGATTGTCGAGCGGCAGGCCCAGCGTGGCCAGATCGAGCAGGAGCGACTTCCGGACGGGCGTGTAATCCGCGCCGGCGAGTGATTCCAGGCCGGCGACGTCGCTCGCGCCATCGAGCTCCACGCGGTAGATCCTCGCGCCATTGCCGCGGCCCGCCACGTAGCTGCGTTCGAGCGCGAGCAGCATGCCGTGGCCGGAAAGCAGCTCGACCAGCCCGTTGGTGCGGTAAAGCCCCGGCAGCGGCGGCGCCACCGGCACCGCATCGACGGGATAGACGTGCTCGGCGAGGAGCCGGCCGTCTCTGGCATCGAAGACCATGAGCCGCGCCGGACTCGGCGTGTCGAGATCGGCGGCGGGCCCGTCCTGCGCCAGCGCGTTTTCCAGGCCGACGATCAGGCGGTCGCCAGCGACCGCCAGACTCTCGAAGGCCAGGTTGTCGCGCGCCCCGCGGCCCGGGCCGGGCAGGACGTGCGCCGGCAGATCGAGACGCAGGCGCGTCCGGCCGTCGGCCTCGATCCGCTTCACGGCCGGCGCGATGCCCCGGCGGATGGCGCCCTCGCTCGCCCACCAGAAGCCGCCCTCCGCGGCGTGGCGGATCGCCTCGGGATCGACCGTTCCCGGCGCATGCGCCTCACCCG
Organism: uncultured Rhodocyclaceae bacterium; assembly: GCA_964530115.1. GTDB lineage: Bacteria > Pseudomonadota > Gammaproteobacteria > Burkholderiales > Rhodocyclaceae > Fen-999. Next base: position 7,484 of record CAZGYD010000046.1, read on the forward strand.
CCGCGTCGCGCAGCGTCGTCACCGAAATAAAGCGGATGCCATCGAAGCCGGGAGGCTCGCGCGTGTCGAAGCGGGCGGGATCGAATTCGAGCGTGTAGAACCGTGCCGGCTGGCGCTCGGAGCGATCGTCGGAAATCGCCACACAGGGCGAGCCCGCGGGCGCGCAGTCGAGGCCGGAGAGCCCGCCGACCGTCGTGACGGCGAACGCATGGCCGTGCGGCACGACCTGCCGGCCGAGATAGCGCAGGCTCTGCGCGCCGGCCGACGCAGCGACCAGACAGCCGAGCAGGCCTGCCAGCACGGTCCGGGCAGCGGCGCGGAACGCCGCAGTGCGGCGGGTGGCGGGGTGAAGGACGCGAAACATTTCCCGAACCGAAGCGGGGCGGCGTGAAACGGGCTTTGCAGACGCGCGACTGTAGCCGATCGCCTCGACGCCCGCCAGCTCGGAGACGCCGGAGAGAAAAGGCCGGTATGGCCACGGCGCGAAACCCAGCCGTCGTAACACGCCAGCCGGATCCCTCCGCCAGCACCCAAACGGGCCGGGCTCGGCTCGACGGCTTGTTCGCGATGACGCCCGCGCGAATCACGGCGCGATTTCGATCCCTTTGTTTTGGTTCCGGCCGGCTGCCTTGCAGCCTTGACGTTCGCTACGCTCACGTCAGCCTACACCGCAATTTCGGCCTCCGGCCTCATTGTCAGGGCTTTTTGCTGACTGCGCGCTGAATTGCAGCGATTCGAGAATAAAAAGTCTCAATCCCTTTGTTTTGGTTCCGGCCGGCTGCCTTGCCGCCTTGACGTTCGCTACGCTCACGTCAGCCTACACCGCAATTTCGGCTTCCGGCCTCATTGTCAGGGCTTTTTGCTGACGCAAATCCGTAATTATTCTGGCGACCGGCGCGGTCTCAATACCTTTGTTTTCAGGGCTTTTTGCTGACACCGCGCCTCGGCCATTGAGGTCGCGGATGGAGGTCTCAATCCCTTTGTTTTCAGGGCTTTTTGCTGACTCTCCACCTCGAGGCGGGCTACGAGAATGACATAAGTCCCAATCCCTTTTTTTTCAGTGCTTTTTGCTTACACGACGTATGCGACAAAGAACAGGGCGACCGCAGCTGTC
>CAZGYD010000047.1:0-27070 GCA_964530115.1 uncultured Rhodocyclaceae bacterium
CCCCGGTGACGACCGCCTCTGACGGGCAATTCCACGCCCGCCCGGACCGCCACGATCAATGCCTATGACGACGACGGGAACCTGCAACACCAAGAACGCCGCCCTGCTTGCCTGGGTCAAGGAAATGGCCGAACTCTGCAAACCCGATTCCATTCACTGGTGCGACGGATCGCAGAGGGAATATGACGAGTTGTGCGAACTGATGGTCCAAACCGGCACCTTCAAGCGCCTCAATCCGGAGAAACGGCCGGGCAGTTTCCTCGCCCTCTCGGATCCGAGCGACGTCGCCCGCGTCGAGGATCGCACCTTCATCTGCTCGCGCCGGGAGGAAGACGCGGGGCCCACCAACAACTGGGTGGACCCGCGCGAGATGCGGGCAACCCTCCGGCCGCTCTTCGACGGCTGCATGCGCGGGCGCACCATGTACGTGATCCCCTTCAGCATGGGGCCGCTCGGTTCACACATTGCCCACATCGGCGTTGAGATCAGCGACTCCCCCTACGTGGTGGTCAACATGCGAATCATGACCCGCATGGGGTCAAAAGTCCTCGATGTGCTGGGGGATGGCGAATTTGTTCGCTGCGTTCACACAGTGGGCGCGCCGCTGGCGCCGGGACAGAAGGATGTTCCCTGGCCCTGCAACCCCAAGGTGAAGTACATCGTGCATTACCCGGAGACGCGCGAGATCTGGTCCTACGGGTCGGGGTACGGCGGCAACGCGCTGCTCGGCAAGAAATGCTTCGCCCTGCGCATCGCATCCTGCATGGCGCGCGACGAGGGCTGGATGGCGGAACACATGCTCATCCTTGGCGTGGAAGCGCCCGATGGCGAGAAGACCTACGTGGCGGCCGCGTTCCCCAGCGCGTGCGGCAAGACCAACTTCGCCATGCTCATCCCACCCAAGCACTATCGTGAAGCGGGGTGGAAGGTGTGGACGGTCGGAGACGACATCGCCTGGATCAAACCGGGCAAGGACGGCCGTCTCTATGCCATCAATCCCGAGGCTGGCTACTTCGGCGTGGCTCCCGGCACTTCCGCCAAGTCCAACCCCAACGCGTTGGCGACCATTTCGAAGAACACCATCTTCACCAACGTGGCCCTGACCCCAGACGGCGACGTGTGGTGGGAAGATCTCACTGACACGCCGCCGCCCAAATTGGTTGACTGGCAGGGGCAGGAATGGACCCCGGGCTGCGGCCGCAAGGCGGCCCATCCGAACGCCCGCTTCACCGCGCCGGCCAGCCAGTGCCCTTCGATTGATCCAGCCTGGGAGGATCCGGCCGGCGTGCCCATCAGCGGTTTGATCTTCGGCGGCCGCCGCGCCGGCACCATGCCGCTGGTTTTTCAGGCCTTCAACTGGATCCACGGCGTGTTTGTGGCGGCCACCATCGGCTCCGAGATGACCGCCGCCGCCATCGGCGGCATGGGTCAGGTGCGGCGCGATCCCATGGCCATGCTACCGTTCGTGGGATACAACATGGGCCAGTACTTCCAGCACTGGCTGCGGATGCGCAAACGCATCAAGTATCCGCCCCGTATTTTCCACGTGAACTGGTTCCGCAAGGATGCCGAGGGCCATTTCCTGTGGCCCGGCTTCGGGGAGAACATGCGCGTGCTCAAGTGGATCGTGGATCGCATCAAGGGGCGCGTCCCGGCCCGCGAGACTGCGCTCGGCTGGATGCCGCGGTTCTCCGACATCGATTGGAACGGGCTGGACATCGCCGAGGCGGAATTCGATGCGCTCACCCGCGTCGATGCCGACGCATGGAAAGCGGAACTCGCCGGTCACAGGGAATGGTTCGACCGGCTGGGAGACAAACTCCCCCGACAGCTGGCACTCAAGCGGGAGCTTTTCGAGCTTGCGCTGATCGACTGATCGCGCGAAACTCAGCCGTCGTAGCACGCCAGCCGGCCGTACGCCGGCGCCCCGAAGGCGCTCGGATACCGAGAACAGCTTCCGCTGATGTCCGCTGTGAAATGAAAACGGCGGCTACATCGTGCAGCCGCCGAGCCTGACTGGCGATTCCCGTCCCCAGGGAAATGGGGCGGTGATGTCTCAAGCGATGTTCCGAGCCACCGCCGCCCTCTCAGGGATTCCCCAGTCCCGCCGATCAGGACGGACGCGAACCCGTCGGGAACGGCCACGCGGCCGCAGGATTCAGCGAGGACTTCAGGCCGGGGGCTGCAGCGGTCGAGGGTGCAGCGGGGGCCGGGGCAGGAGCAGCAGGGGCAGGCTTGGCGGCAGCCTTCTTCGCGGCGGGCTTCTTCGCCGCCGGCTTCTTCGCCGCGGGCTTCTTCGCGGGCGCAGCCTTCTTGGCGGCGGCCTTCTTCGCCGCGGGCTTCTTCGCCGGCGCAGCCTTCTTGGCGGCAACCTTCTTCGCCGCCGGCTTCTTCGCGGCAGCCTTCTTCGCCGGCGCAGCCTTCTTAGCAGCGGGCTTCTTCGCAGCGGGCTTCTTCGCGGCAGCCTTCTTCGCCGGAGCAGCCTTCTTGGCGGCGGGCTTCTTCGCCGCAGGCTTCTTGGCCTTCTTCTCTTCAGCCATGTCGAACCTCCTTCACAAAGTAACAGGAAAGAAACACCACTTACTACATCAACCCGTCTGGGCTAGCACGGATTATTCAACGCCCTCAAGCCACTGAAAGCGACGAATTCCTCGCGTTTTTCCACCTATCACTGCGCTTTGCCGCGACCGGTCGCACGACGCGACATCGCCCGTACGTGGCACGAACACTTGCACACGGCCAGAGCAGCTGCCGTGAAAGGCCCACGCAGAGAGGGATTTCGGGAACGTGCGGAGAAGCGGCGATCGATGCGGAATAGTGGTCCGGCGCGGCTGCATGCCCTGCGGTTTTCCATACCCCGTCACCTGCATCAGGCGCTCCTTCGGTGCCACCCTCAGCGGCGGCGACCATTCCAATTTCATGCGGACACACGACCTACTAGATATTGTGTCCGATCGACCGATTGCAACTAATTCTAGGGGTGGGATATCCGCGTTGCAAGATTTTTGTCATGCATTGCGGCTATGGCCAGAAGGTTGTGGCCGCGACGCAACGCCACCGAGGAGCCTGCGCGGCAGCATGCGCGCCAGTCGCAGCCAATCGAAGCACGGACCGGGGTCGGTCTTCCTGCCGGGGGCGATGTCGGCGTGACCGACGACCTCTTCGATGGGAAAGTGCTTACAAAGGAGACGAATCAGCCGCGCAAGCCGGATGTACTGGATGTCCGGAAACGGCAGCTCGTCGCAGCCCTCGAGTTCGATGCCCAGGGAGAAATCGTTGCACCGCTCGCGGCCGCGCCAACTCGACACGCCGGCGTGCCAGGCACGCCGATGCGCCGGGACGAACTGGACGACGCTGCCGTCGCGGCGAATGAAGTAGTGGGCCGATACCCGCAACGTACTGATTCCCGCGTAGTACGGGTGCGCCCCTGCGTCCAGGGTGTTGGTGAACAGTTGCTCGACGCCCGGACCGCCGAAACATCCCGGAGGCAGGCTGATGGCATGCACGACAACGAGGCGAACCTGCTCGCCGGACGGCCGGTCGTCGCAATTGGGGGAGGCGATGATCGTCGCGCCCGGCAGGTTCCCGTCCGCGTCCAGTCGCGGCCCGATCGACGGCACCCGTCAGTCCTTGAGGCCGAGCCGCTCCATGCGATAGCGCAGGGAACGGAAGGTCACGCCGAGCAGGCGTGCGGCGGCCGTTTGATTGAACTTCGTCTTGTCGAGTGCGGCGAGGATCGCCTGCTTTTCGGCCAGGTCGAGACGCTCCTGGAGCGGGAGCTCCTCGCCCGCCACATCGGCAGACTCTTCCGGCGAGGGCGCCAGTCCGAGGTCCGCTTCGTCGATGACATCGGCGCTGGTCAGCGCCAGCGCCCGTTCGAGAAGATTCTCGAGCTCGCGGACGTTACCCGGGAAAGAATAGCGCTTGAGCGCCCGCAAGGCCACATCGCTGAGCCGCGGCGGCATCCGCCCCGCCGCCGCTGCCAGGCGCTCGATGATGCGGGTCGCCAGCAGAGGAATGTCCTCGGCACACTCGCGCAATGCCGGCATGCGGATTTCGATCACGTTGAGCCGGTAGAACAGGTCCTGCCGGAAACGCCCCGCCGCGACCATCGCCTTGAGGTTCTGGTGCGTGGCGCTGATGATGCGCACATCCACGGGCTCCTCGACTGTCGAGCCGACCTTGCGCACCCGCTTTTCCTGGATCGCACGCAATAGCTTGACCTGCATCGGCAACGGCAAGTCGGCGACCTCGTCGAGGAAGAGCGTGCCACCGTGGGCCGCCTGGAAGAAGCCGTCCCGATCGGCATCGGCGCCGGTGAAGGCGCCGCGGCGGTAGCCGAAGAATTCACTTTCCATCAGATTCTCCGGAATTGCACCGCAATTGACCGGCACGAACGGGGCCGCTGCCCGCGAGCCCAACTGGTGGATCATGCGCGCCGCCAGTTCCTTGCCGCTGCCGGATTCACCGGCGATATAGACCGGCGCCTGACTGCGGGCAACCCTTTCGATGAGGGCCCGGACCTGCACCATGGCCGGAGAATCACCAACGAGTTCGCCGGCACCCGGCCCGGACACCGCTTCGCGCCCGCTGAGACCGATGGCCGACTTGACCAGGGCCCTCAACTGCTCCAGCGACACCGGCTTGGAGAGGTAATCGAAAGCCCCGGCCTTGAGCGCCTGGACGGCATTTTCCATGCTGCCGTAGGCGGTGATCACCGCGACCGGCAGCCGCGGATAGCGTTCTCCGATCAATTTGACGAGCGCCAGTCCCTCGCCATCCGGCAAACGCATGTCCGTCAGGCAAAGGCAGTAGGGCCGACCCGCCGGTTGAGCCTCGAGCATGCGCACCGCCTCGGCGACGGTCGCGGCACAGTCGGTGGAAAGCCCCATCCGCGCGAGCGTCATGTCCAGCAACTCGCGGATGTCGGCCTCGTCATCGACGACGAGCACCCGCTTCAGCTCGTTCCTGCTTCGTCTTTCGACAATGACTGACATGCCTCCCCCTTGCCGCTGATCCTGAAATGCGCCCCCTTCACCCCATCGACGAGATCGAGGCTTGCGTCATTTGCCTCGCACAGTTCCCTGGCGATGTAGAGACCAAGGCCGGTACCGCTTCCGCGAGTGGTGAAGAAGGGCTCGAAGATCTTGCTTCGCTCGGCCTCGGGAATGCCCGGGCCGTCGTCGATGATATGCAATTCGACGCGCCCCGGCACGGGCCAGGCTGCGCCGATGCGCACGGCCCCCGGGGCATCCGAGGCGTAGCGCAGGGCGTTGCCGACCAGATTGTCGAGCACGCGATGAAGGTGGGCGCGGTCGAAACGGATCGTTCCGCCACCGGCGAGTTCCAGCAGAATGCGCGGGTGGGCGTCCGGCGTGCAAATCGCGCACTCGTCGACGAAACTGCGCAGGAAATCTTCCACATCCACCGACTCCGGCTGCGCCCGGTCGCGCCTGCTTAGTTCCAGCACCTCGCCGACCAGGCGATTGAGCCGCGCGGCGTTGTCCATGATGATGCGTATCAGGCGCTGGCGACCGTCGGCCCGCTGTTCTTCGGCCAACAGCTCCGACGCGTGGCTGACCGCCGCCAGCGGATTGCGGATCTCGTGTGCGATGTTGGCGGTCAGCCGTCCCAGGGCCGCCAGCTTGGCTTGCCGTGCCTCCCGCTGGAGGCTGTCGAGGTCCTGGAGATAAATGAGCGTGTTGCCGTCCTGCCGGGGCGAGACCACCCGGGCCTGTAGGGTCCGGCCGGCCAGCGAAAAACGCAACTGGTTCGAGCCTTCCTCGTCATTCGGGCGGCGCGCCGAAACATGCTCGGCCAGCGGTCGGCAAAGGAGGAAGAGGCTTTGTCCCTCCACCTGCTCCCGGCCGAGCAGGCTGGCTGCGCGAGGATTGCAAAGGCGGATGCCGCCATGCCGGTCGACCACCAGTACCCCGTCGTCCATGTCGCGGATCACCTGCTGGTTGATGAGCACCTGATCCGCCAGTTCGGCGCCGCGTTGTGCTGCCAGACGTTCGTTGGCGATCACCCGACGGCCGAGCGACTGGGCGATCAGGGCGGTAGCAAAGAAGCCGACACTCGTCAGGCCGACGCGAACGAACTCTTCGGTCTCCGCACCGGTAGCGACGGTGCGCAGCCAATGCTCGATCAGGACCGCAAGGGTCGCCAGCGCCGCGTGAAACAACGTCATGCGCCCCTGCCCGACGAGGCCGGCGCCGGCAAGTACCACGACAATCATGAATGCGATGCCGCTGCGGGCACCGCCCCCCGCGTGCATGAGCAGCGTGAGAAAGAGGATGTCCGTGGCGACCTGGATCGACAACTGGACGTCGAAACCTCGCCTGATCCGCCACATGAAGGCGAGGAAGATGACCGCAGCGAGCAGGTAGAGCGTATCGGCCCAAAGGAATAGCCGACGGTCTTCTGCAGGCATCTGTGTGCCACTCCCCGAGAGGACGAAGACGGCCAGAAAAACCAGCGCCACGATCGCGCGGTAGATGCCGAAATACTGCAACGAGCGCCAGAGACTCTCGTCCAGCCCGGCTGCGGGGGCAGCGAAGGCAAATGGAACGCTAACCGGCGCGGTTGTGGTCGTCGAAGTTTCGGTGTTCTTCACAGCAATAGTAACGGCCGCCCGACATGACACTTTCGCTGGCGGGCACGTGGAGACCGCAATGCGCGCAACTGACCATCTTTTCGGTCGCATTGCCCGGTGGGGACTGCCGTGCCCTGCCGCCCGCGCGACCGGCGCCGGCGAACCGGAAAAGCAAGTAGAGGACCAGCGCACCCAGGATGAACAGCAGCGCCTTCATGCCGGGACCTCCGGTGGCAGAGGGCGTTTGTGCCCTTGAGGATCCAGGGCAACGTAGGTGAGGATCGCCTCGGTGACCTTGACCACGATGGGCGACGCGGGATTGCGCTCCGCGAACACCGAGACGTCCACGGTAATGGACGTCCGGCCGAAGGAAACGATCTTCGCGTAGAACGAGACCAGGTCGCCCACGGAGATCGGCTGCCGGAACTGGAAGGAATTCACCGCCACCGTGGCCACGCGACCACGTGCGCGACGCATGGCGGCAACGGCACCGGCGATGTCGACCTGCGCCATCACCCAGCCGCCGAAGATGTCACCACTGGCGTTGACGTCTGCCGGCATCGGCATCACTCTCAAAACCGGTTGCTCGTCCGGCAACCGCACCACCGCTTCCGTCATGTCCGATCAGCCGCCTGCTTTACCCTTGCTCGCAGAAAGGGCGAAACATGAACGCAGGCGGAGCTTCTGTCAACAGACGATAGAATTCCGCCATGATCGGATCCCGCCCCTCGGTCGCACTGCCGGCACCGGAACCGGCCGAACGCCGCGACTGGCAAACCGTCAGAACGCTGTTGCCTTATCTCTGGCAGTGGAAATGGCGGGTCGTGATCGCCCTCGCCTGCCTGGTGTCGGCGAAGCTGGCGAATGTCGCGGTGCCGATGGTCTTCAAGGAGATCGTCGATGCTCTCTCCGGCGGAAAAACCCAGGCGCTGCTCATCGTTCCTCTCGGCCTGCTCGGCGCATACGGCGCGCTTCGATTTTCCACCGCACTGTTTACCGAGCTGCGTGAGATCATCTTCGCCCGCGTCACACAGCGCGCCCAGCGCACGATCGCGCTGAAGGTCTTTGAACATCTGCACGCCCTGTCCCTGAGGTTCCATCTCGAGAGGCAGACCGGCGGGCTGACACGCGACATCGAGCGCGGCACACGCTCGGTCGGCAGCCTGATCAGCTACACCATTTATTCGATCCTGCCGACGCTCGTGGAGATCGCGCTCGTCATCGGCATTCTCATCGCGCGATACGAGGACGCCTTCGCCGCGATCACCTTCCTGACCCTGATCATCTACGTGACTTTCACCATCCTCGTCACCAACTGGCGCACCCGTATCCGCCGTGAAGCCAACGAGCTCGACTCGGCGGCCAGCTCCCGCGCCATCGACAGCCTGCTCAATTACGAAACGGTCAAGTATTTCAACAACGAGCGCTGGGAACTCGAACGCTACGATGAGCAGATGCGCAAATGGGAAGCGGCGCAGATTCGCACGCAGGTGTCGCTGTCCTACCTGAACCTCGGCCAGGCCCTGATCATCGCCATCGGCGTGACCTTGATGATGTGGCGCGCCGCCGTCGGCGTTGCGGACGGCAGCATGACGGTCGGTGACATCGTCCTCGTCAACGCTTTTCTGATTCAGCTCTACATGCCGCTCAACCATCTGGGCGTGCTCTACCGTGAAATCCGGCAGGCATTGACCGACATCGAACGGATGTTCGCGCTGCTCTCGCAAAACCGGGAAGTTCAGGATGCGCCCGATGCTCGGGTGCTGGCTGACGGGCCTTGCACTGTTTCTTTCGAAGGTGTCGGTTTTTCCTACGATGGCAAACGCCCTATCCTCTCCGACGTGACTTTCGAGATTCCCGCCGGCCGCACCGTGGCCGTCGTCGGCCACAGCGGTTCGGGGAAGAGCACCCTGGCGCGGCTGCTGTACCGGTTCTACGACGTGCGTAGCGGCAGCATTCGCATCAATGGCTCAGACATCCGCTGTCTCACCCAGGCCAGCCTGCGCGCCGCGATCGGCATCGTTCCGCAGGATACGGTGCTCTTCAACGAGACGCTGTTTTACAACATCCAGTACGGCCGGCCCGGCGCGACGCCCGAGGAGGTCATGGCCGCCGCGAAAGCCGCGCACCTCCATGAATTCGTCGAGCGGCTGCCGGACAAATATCAAACCCGCGTCGGCGAGCGCGGCCTGAAACTCTCCGGCGGTGAAAAACAGCGTGTGGCCATCGCGCGCGCTTTGCTGAAAAACCCGCCGATCCTGATTTTCGACGAGGCGACCTCGGCGCTCGATTCCAGAACGGAAAAAGCCATTCAGGCCGAACTCGAGCAGGCCGCCGTCGGACGCACGACCTTGATCATCGCCCACCGCCTCTCCACCGTGATGAATGCCGACCAGATACTGGTCCTCGACGGCGGCCGGATCGTCGAGCGCGGCAGCCATCGGCAACTACTCGAGGCCGGGGGGCTCTACGCACAGATGTGGGCATTGCAACAGCAGGAAGAGCGTGCGGCTTAGACAAACCGCCGGAGCACCCCTAGAATGGATGGCCGCACTCACACCGGTGAGACATTCTCAAGGAAGGAGACATCGATGAAACCGGACCCAAAAAAAGCCACGCTTCTGTCGGTCATGGCCATCGCCGGCTGCATGCTCGCGCCGGCAGCGGTGGCGGAGGAATTGACGGGAACGCTCAAGAAGATCAAGGATACCGGCACGGTGACCATGGGCGTGCGCGAATCCTCGGGCGGTCTTTCATTCACCGTCGGTGACGGCAAGTTTGCAGGCTTCCATGTCGAACTCTGCCAGCGCGCGCTTGCCGACATTCAAAAGCAGCTGGGACTCGCGTCGCTGCAGATCAAGTATCAGCCAGTCACTTCGCAAAACCGGATCCCCCTCGTCCAGAACGGCACCGTCGATATCGAGTGCGGTTCGACGACGAACAATCTCGCCCGCCAAAAAGACGTCGCTTTCGCCGTGACGACCTACGTCGAGGAAGTCCGCATCGCGGTCAAGGCCAATTCCGGGATCAACTCGATCGCGCAATTGAATGGCAAGAACGTGGCCACCACCACCGGCACGACCTCGGTGCAGCATCTGCGCAAGCATGAGCGCGCAACGGGCGTGGATTTCAAGGAGGTCTTTGGCAAGGATCACGCCGACAGCTTCCTTCTGCTCGAATCCGGACGGGCCGATGCCTTCGTGATGGACGCCCAGATTCTCGCTGGAAACATCGCGAAATCGAAGAATCCCGCCGACTTTCGCATCGTCGGCGAGGTGCTTTCCGTCGAACCGATCGCGATCATGATGCGCAAGGATGACCCGGCCTTCAAGAAAGCGGTCGACGACAGCCTCAAGGCGCTGATGAAGTCCGGAGAAATTGCGCAGATCTACGACCGCTGGTTCATGCAGCCGATTCCACCGGCCAACACCCGCATCGGTCTGCCCGCTTCCGAGGCAACCCGGGCGGCTTGGGCTTCGCCCAACGACAGGCCCATGGAGGATTACGCGAAGAAGTAGGCGGCCCTGGTGGCGGATGCTTGGCTCTGAGCCTTCCGCCCGCCACGCCCGTCTCCATGACATGACCGGTGCTGCCCCGTGAGCGGTTGGGACTGGCAAGTCTTCTGCCGCAACACTATCGACGGTGAGGTGATGCCCCGCTGTTTCGGCGATGGCGGGGAGGTCACCTATCTCGATTGGCTGATCTCCGCGTGGGGGTGGACCATTTCGGTTTCCCTTCTCTCGCTCGGCGTGGCGCTCGTCTTCGGTTCGCTGATGGGGGTGCTGCGAACGACGCCGAATCGCGGCTTCGTGCTGCTCGGCAATGTCTGGACCGAGGTTTTCCGCAATATTCCCCTGCTCGTCCAGATCTTCCTCTGGTATCACGTTGTCCCTGCGCTTTTTCCGGCTCTGCGCGGTGTTCCCAGCTTTCTCCTCGTGGTGATGGGCCTCGGGCTGTTCACGTCGGCGCGCGTGTCGGAGCAGGTTCGGGCGGGCATACAGTCGCTGCCCCGCGGTCAACGAATGGCTGGCCTGGCCCTCGGTTTCACCCTGCCCCAGACATACCGCTACGTGCTGCTGCCGATGGCTTTCCGCATCGTCATTCCGCCGCTGACCAGTGAGTCGATGAACATCGTCAAGAATTCCTCGGTGGCCTTCGCCGTGAGCATCTCGGAGCTGACGCTGTTCGCGCTCCAGGCCCAGGAGGAAACGGCACGTGGCATCGAGGTTTATCTGGCCGTTACTGCGCTCTATTTCATCTCGGCGTTTGCCCTCAACCGGCTGCTGCATTTCGTCGAGGTCCGGGTGCGCGTGCCGGGCATGATCGGGACAACGCGCTGATGCTGAATCTCGACTTCTCGTTTCTGACTGCGGAGGTGATCACCGGCTATCTGCTCCGGGGCCTGCTATTCACGGTTCAGCTCACGGTGATCGCCATGCTCGGCGGCCTCGCCCTCGGCACCGTGCTGGCGTTGATGCGGCTGTCGGGCCGGCCATGGCTGTCCTGGCCCGCCGCCGCCTACGTCAATGCCATGCGCAGCATTCCGCTGGTCATGGTGATCCTGTGGTTTTTCCTGCTGATACCGCTGCTCACCGGCCGGCCGCTCGGCGCCGAGGCGTCGGCCATCATCACGTTCACGCTGTTCGAGGCCGCGTATTATTCGGAAATCATGCGCGCCGGGATCCAGAGCATCCCTCGCGGGCAGGTCGCCGCGGCCAGTGCCTTGGGCATGACTTACCGGCAGACCATGACGCTCGTCGTACTCCCGCAAGCGTTTCGCAACATGCTGCCCGTGCTGCTCACCCAGACGATCATCTTGTTCCAGGACACGTCGCTGGTCTACGCGATCGGCGCGTACGATCTGTTGAAGGGCTTCGAGATTGCCGGCAAGAACTTCAATCGGCCGGTCGAAACGTATCTCCTCGCCGCTCTCGTTTACTTCGTCGTCTGCTTCACCCTTTCGCGCGCGGTCCGGCACCTGCAGGGACGTCTGACGGTAGCGCACTGAGTTGGGAGGATTCGCCGTGGCCATGATCGAAATCCGCGATGTCAGCAAATGGTACGGTGAGTTCCAGGTTCTTGCCGATTGTTCGACCCGCGTCGAAAAAGGTGAAGTCATCGTCGTCTGCGGTCCCTCCGGCTCCGGGAAGTCAACGCTCATCAAGTGCGTCAATGGCCTCGAGCCCTTTCAAAATGGCGTGATTACGGTCAACGGCGTTTCCGTGGGCGACCCGAAGACCAACCTGTCGCGTCTGCGTGCTCACGTCGGCATGGTGTTCCAGCACTTCGAACTTTTCCCGCACTTGACCATCGAGAAGAATCTCACCATCGCCCAGGTCAAGGTGCTCGGGCGCCCGACCGACGAAGCGCGCGACAAGGCCATGAAACTGTTGGATCGCGTCGGCCTGAGAGCGCATGCCCACAAGCATCCGGGCCAGCTCTCCGGCGGACAGCAGCAGCGTGTCGCGATCGCCCGGGCGCTGGCCATGGATCCCATCTGTATGTTGTTCGACGAGCCTACCTCCGCGCTCGACCCCGAGATGATCAATGAGGTGCTCGATGTCATGGTCGAACTGGCCCGGGAAGGCATGACCATGATGGTCGTGACACACGAAATGGGCTTCGCCCGCAAGGTCGCCCACCGTGTGATCTTCATGGATCACGGGCGCATCATCGAGGATGCCGACAAGGAAGAGTTTTTTGGCACGCCGCGTTCGGAGCGGGCGCAGCTTTTCCTCTCCAAGATCCTCAGCCACTGAAACTCAGCCGTCGTAACACGCCAGCCCTAACGAAAAAGGCCGGCTTCAAGCCGGCCTTTCTCGTTACCCGGGACTTGACGCGTGCTTACTCGACAGCGGGCGCTTCGGCAGCATCGGGCTGCTCCGGGCGATCCATCAGTTCGACGTAGGCCATCGGTGCGTTATCGCCGACGCGGAATCCCATCTTCAGGATGCGCAGGTAGCCGCCGTTGCGGTTCGCATACCGCGGACCGAGTTCGTTGAAAATCTTGACGACGACTTCGCGATCCCGGAGGCGATCGAAAGCCAGGCGACGATTAGCCAATGAAGGCTTCTTGCCGAGGTTGATCAGGGGCTCGACGACGCGGCGAAGCTCCTTCGCTTTGGGCAGCGTGGTTTTGATCGCCTCGTGGCGGATCAGCGATACAGCCATGTTACGGAACATGGCCAAACGGTGAGAGGAGGTCCGATTGAGTTTGCGATAACCGTTGGCGTGACGCATTTTCGTGGTTCCCTTTGTGTTCTTCGGCCGCCGCCGCGGGCTAACGGCCGGTTAATAGTCAGGAATGTTCAGTTTCAGCCGATCTTCTCGAGGCCGGCCGGCGGCCAGTTCTCGAGCTTCATGCCCAGCGTAAGACCGCGGGAGGCCAGCACTTCCTTGATCTCGTTGAGCGACTTGCGGCCCAGGTTCGGGGTCTTCAACAATTCGGTTTCGGTGCGCTGGATGAGGTCACCGATGTAGTAAATATTCTCGGCCTTGAGGCAATTGGCCGAGCGAACGGTGAGTTCAAGATCGTCCACAGGCCGGAGGAGAATGGGATCGACGGCGGCGGCCTTCGGCGCTTCGACCGACATCGGCGTGCCCTCGAGATCCGCAAACACCGAGAGTTGATCCATCAGGATCCGGGCCGCATAGCGGATCGACTCTTCAGGATCGACGGCACCATTGGTTTCGATGTCGATGATCAGCTTGTCGAGGTCGGTCCTCTGTTCGACGCGGGCAGCCTCGACCTGGTAGCTGACGCGGCGGACCGGGCTGAACGAGGCGTCCATGAGGATCCGGCCAATCGCTTTGTTTTCCTTCGCCGCCGGCCGCGCATTGGCCGGGACGTAGCCCCGGCCGGTCTCCACGCGAATCTGCATCTCCAGCTGACCGCCGGGAGCGATATGAGCGATGACATGGTCGGGGTTCATGATCTCGACGTCGTGCGTCGTCTCGATATCCCGAGCGGTGACGATCCCCTCGCCCTTCTTCGAAAGCCGGAGCGTCGCCTCGCTGCGATTATGCATCCGCAACACGACGCCCTTCAGGTTGAGGAGGATGTCGACGACATCCTCCCTCACGCCATCGAGGGTCGAATATTCATGGAGAACGCCCTCGATGGTAACCTCGGTGGGTGCAGCACCCGGCATCGAGGAAAGCAGGATGCGACGTAGCGCATTGCCCAGGGTGTGGCCGTAGCCGCGCTCGAAGGGCTCCATGACCACACGGGCATGCACCGGCGAGAGTGTCTGGACATCGATGATTCGCGGTTTCAGAAGCGTGTTGCTTTGCATCTGTTTTCCTTTAAGAAAATGGCGCCCGGGGGGAGCTCCCCCGGGCGCCCGACAATAGGGATCAACGCGAATACAGTTCGACCACTAGACCTTCGTTCAACGACGACGAAAGATCGTCACGGGCCGGCAGCGACTTGAAGACGCCACGACCCTCCTTGACATTGACTTCCAGCCATTCGGGGAAGCCGCGCGAATCGGCCGCCTCGAGCGCAGCCTTGACGCGAAGCTGATTGCGTGCCGATTCGGTCAGCTGCACCACGTCACCGGGCCGAACGGAATAGGAGGGAATGTTAACGCGTTTGCCGTTCACCAGCACGCCATTGTGGCGGACGACCTGACGAGCCTCGGCGCGTGAGGCACCAAACCCCATACGATAAGCGATCGAATCGAGGCGGGATTCGAGCAGCTGCAGGAGGTTCTCGCCCGTCTGCCCCTTGCGCCGTTCGGCTTCGGCGAAGGTCTTGCGAAACTGCCGCTCGAGAACGCCGTAAATACGACGGATCTTCTGTTTCTCACGCAGTTGCTGACCATAACCCGAAAGCCGCTGCCCCGATTTTTGGCCGTGCTGGCCGGGCGCGTAAGAGCGGCGTTCGATTGAGCACTTGTCGGTAAAGCACTTTTCGCCTTTGAGGAAAAGCTTTTCGCCCTCTCGGCGGCATTGGCGGCACTTGGCGTCCAAATTACGGGCCATTTCTACAACTCCTCAGCCTTAGATGCGACGCCGCTTCGGCGGACGGCAACCGTTGTGGGGAACCGGCGTGATGTCGGTGATACTGGTGATTTTCATTCCCAATGCGTTGAGAGCACGAACCGCCGACTCACGCCCCGGGCCAGGGCCCTTGATGCGGACTTCGAGATTCTTCACGCCACACTCCTGCGCAGCCTTGCCCGCCGCCTCGGCAGCGACCTGCGCCGCAAAAGGGGTCGATTTCCGCGAACCCTTGAAGCCGGCGCCGCCGGACGTCGCCCAGGAAAGTGCGTTGCCTTGACGGTCTGTGATGGTGATGATGGTGTTGTTGAACGAGGCATGCACGTGAGCGATGCCCTCGGCAACGTTCTTCTTTACTTTCTTGCGAATTTTGGTCTGGGTCTTGGCCATGACGGTTCCCTGTAAGCTTCCCGACTCGGAATTACTTCTTCGCCGCAGCGATGGCCTTGCGCGGCCCCTTGCGCGTGCGCGCATTGGTCCGTGTCCGCTGGCCGCGAACCGGAAGGCCACGACGATGGCGAACACCACGGTAGCATCCCAAGTCCATCAGACGCTTGATGCTCATCGTCACTTCCCGCCGCAGATCGCCTTCGACGGTGAACTTTGCGACCTCTTCGCGTAGCCGGTCCATCTCGGAATCGGACAGATCCTTGATCTTGGCGGAACGCTTGACGCCGGCAGCGTCACAGATCCTCTGCGCGCGCGTACGGCCAATGCCATAAATCGCGGTGAGGGCAATCTCCGCGTGCTGATGGTTGGGAATATTGACGCCTGCGATACGGGCCATGGGCTTACCTTACCTATCTATCGCCTGAAAAAGATTCGCACAATTCGGCAAATTGATAATTATATTCATCGATATCAACCTGTTCAACCCTGACGCTGCTTGTGACGTGGATCGGCACAGATGATGCGCACGATGCCATTGCGGCGGATGACTTTGCACTTGCGGCACATGCGCTTTACAGACGCTACAACTTTCATGACGGCTCTCCGAAAACTATCTGTTTATTTGGCCCTGAAGACGATCCGGCCCTTGGTCAGGTCGTATGGTGTCAACTGGACCGTCACCTTGTCCCCCGGCAGGATGCGGATGTAATGCATGCGCATCTTTCCGGAAATGTGGCCGAGCACGACGTGGCCATTCTCGAGCTTCACGCGGAAGGTCGCATTGGGCAGGTTTTCGACGACCTCGCCCTGCATTTCAATGACATCTTCCTTGGCCATTCCCTCAGCGGACGGGGAAACCCGCTCCCTTGAAATTCGCTTTTTTCAGCAGACTTTCGTATTGATGCGACATCACGTATGCCTGCACCTGAGACATGAAATCCATGGTCACCACGACGATGATCAGTAGAGAGGTGCCGCCGAAATAAAACGGCACGTTCCATTTCAGGATCAGGAATTCGGGCAGAAGGCAGACGAGCGTTACATAGATTGCACCGACGAGTGTCAGCCGCATCAGGATCTTGTCGATATAACGGCTAGTCTGGTCGCCAGGACGAATGCCGGGAACGAACGCGCCGCTTTTTTTCAGGTTGTCTGCCGTTTCCTTCGAATTGAACACCAGGGCCGTGTAGAAAAAGCAGAAGAACATGATCGCTGCCGCGTAAAGCATGACGTAGATCGGCTGACCGGGCGAAAGTGTCGCGGCGATATCCTTAAGCCAATTCATCCCCTCCGAGGCCCCGAACCAGCCCGCCGCCGTCGCCGGGAAGAGAATGATGGATGAAGCGAAAATCGGCGGGATAACCCCCGACATGTTCAATTTGAGCGGCAGGTGGGAGGATTGTCCGCCATAGATCTTGTTCCCGACTTGCCGTTTCGCGTAGTTCACCAGGATCTTGCGTTGGCCGCGCTCCACGAATACGACGAAGGCAGTCACAAGAATGACGAGGGCACAGATGAACAAGGCGGTCACGGGATGCATGGCTCCGGTGCGCACCAGTTCGAAGAGCCCACCCAAAGCGTTGGGAAGTCCCGCGGCGATGCCGGCGAAGATGATGATGGAGATTCCGTTGCCCAAGCCGCGCTCGGTGATCTGCTCGCCGAGCCACATCAGGAACATCGTCCCGGTAACGAGGGTCATCACGGTCGTGAGCCTGAACATGAAGCCCGGATCCAGGACCAGCCCGGCCTGCGATTCGAGGGCGATGGCAATGCCGAAAGCCTGAAACAGTGCCAAGCCAACCGTGCCGTAGCGCGTGTACTGCGTGATCTTCCTGCGACCCGCTTCGCCCTCCTTTTTCAACTGCTCGAGTGACGGCACGGCAATCGTCATCAACTGCATGATGATGGACGATGAGATGTAGGGCATGATGCCCAGCGCGAAAATGGTGAACCGCGAAAGCGCCCCGCCAGAAAACAGATTGAAGATCCCCAGAATACCGCCCTGCTGCCCTTGGAAGAGCTCGGCGAGACGCTGGGGATCGATCCCCGGGACGGGAATGTGAGCGCCGATCCGATAGACGAGCAGCGCGCCCAAAAGGAACCACAGACGACGCCATAGGTCCCCAAACTTGGCCGTCTTGCCGAGAGCAGGTACGGTGGATGTCGCCAACTTAAATGCTCGCTATGCGGGAATCAAGACGTTTGCTCAGCCGGTGGCGCCAACATCCGCCACCGAACCGCCGGCAGCAAGAATCGCCGCCTTGGCACCAGCTGTGACGGACACGCCGATCAGATTGACCTTGCGGCCGATCTTTCCGGAAAGAATGAGCTTTACGGAGCGTGCGGCGGCAGGAACGATGCCGGCTTGTTTCAGCGTGAGCAAATCGACATTCTCGACGGGCAATTTTTCGAGATCGGACAAACGGAGCTGAACGGCACGGCTGCCACTGCGGGAAACAAACCCTCGCTTGGGCAAACGACGCTGAAGGGGCATCTGGCCACCCTCGAAGCCAACCTTGTGATATCCGCCGGCTCTCGACTTCTGGCCTTTGTGCCCGCGCCCGGCCGTCTTGCCCAAGCCGCTACCGATGCCTCGGCCAACGCGCTTGGCCGCATGCTTGGAGCCCGCACCAGGCTTAAGGTTGTTCAATTGCATATGCTTACCCCTCGCACTTGACCAGATAGGCGACTTTCTTGATCATCCCCCTCACGGCGGGCGAGTCGGCAAGGATCGACGTGCTGTTGAGCTTGCGCAACCCCAGACCGCGTACCGTCGCGCGGTGATCTTTCTTCGTTCCGATGACGCTCTTGACAAGCGTCACCTTGATGGTTTTCTCTGACATGCCTACTCCAGAATTTCTTGGACGGTCTTGCCACGTTTCGCGGCAACCTCGGCCGGCGTGCTCATCCCGTAGAGGCCCTTGAGAGTCGCCCGAACGACGTTGTAAGGGTTGGTCGACCCAATGCACTTGGCGACGACATCGGTTACCCCCATCACCTCGAAAACGGCGCGCATCGGACCGCCCGCGATAACGCCCGTACCGCTGGGCGCCGGTGACATCAATACGGTCGTGGCTCCATGCTTGCCGGTCACCGAATGATGAAGGGTGCCCTTGTTCAATTTGACCTTGACCATCTTTCGGCGGGCTTCTTCCATGGCTTTTTGAACGGCGACGGGGACTTCGCGCGACTTGCCCTTGCCCATCCCGACTGCGCCCTCACCATCGCCCACCACGGTCAGCGCGGCGAAGCCGAGAATGCGCCCGCCCTTGACCACCTTCGTCACGCGATTGATGGAAACCATCTTTTCGCGAAGGCCGTCATCACGCTCTTCGGAAGTTTGCTGCTGCTTCTTGCCTTGCGGTTTAGCCATATTCGTCTCGATCTAGTTCCGCCTAGAACTTCAGGCCGCCTTCACGGGCTGCCTCGGCCAGTGCTTTCACTCGGCCGTGATAACGAAAACCAGAGCGATCAAACGCGACCTCGCTGATCCCCTTCGCCTTTGCGCGCTCTGCAATCAACTTGCCAACGACCGTTGCCGCCGCGATATTTCCACCATTGGGAAGTTGTTTCCTGATATCGGCCTCATTCGTCGATGCGGCAGCAAGGACGCGTGAGCCACAACCCGAGAAAATCTGGGCATAGATATGGCAGTTCGTCCGATGAACAGCAAGCCGCGCGATTTTGAGCTCGGCTATCTTGGCGCGGGTTTTGCGCGCCCGGCGCAAACGAGCTTCTTTTTTGTCCATGATTTAAGTGCCCTACTTCTTCTTGGTTTCCTTGATAACGACGAGTTCGTCTGCGTATCGGACGCCTTTACCCTTGTAAGGCTCGGGCGAACGATAGGCTCGAATTTCCGCAGCCACTTGGCCGACGAGTTGCTTGTCGACGCCTTTGATCAGAATTTCGGTCTGGCTCGGGGTTTCCACCTTGATACCGGCAGGCATGTCATGAACTACCGGATGCGAGAATCCGAGACTGAGATTGAGTTTCGAACCTTGAGCCTGTGCCTTGTAACCCACCCCTACGAGGGCGAGCTTTTTCTCGAAGCCTTTGGTAACGCCATTGACCATGTTGGCGAGCAAGGCACGCATGGTTCCGGACATGGCATTTCCTGCCTCCGGATCTTGAGCCTTGACCTGCAGCTTGTCCCCTTCCCGCTCGACGGAAACATGGGGCAGGATCTGCTGCTTGAGCGTTCCCAGGGGCCCCTTGACGGTGATCTCGGAGGCGCCAAGCGTTACTTCGACCCCCTTCGGCAGTTCGATCGGGTACTTCGCGACGCGAGACATTCGGTTGATTCCTTTACGCCACAATGCAAAGCACTTCGCCGCCGGTATTCGCAGCGCGCGCCTTGCGATCGGTCATTACGCCTTGGGGCGTCGAAACGATGGCAATCCCCAGGCCATTCATGACCTTGGGGAGATCATTTTTACCTCTATACACCCGCAATCCCGGGCGTGACACACGCTCGATGCGCTCGATCACAGGACGGCCGGCGTAGTACTTCAGCGCAATATCCAATTCGCTCCTGCCCTGGTCATGACGAACTGCATAATCGTCTATATACCCCTCATCCTTCAGCACTTGGGCGATGGCCACCTTCAATTTTGAAGACGGCATGGATACCGCTGACTTCTCTGCCATTTGCGCATTGCGGATGCGCGTCAGCATGTCTGCGATCGGATCGGACATACTCATTCATCGATCTCCTTACCAGCTCGCCTTGGTCATGCCCGGCACCTCACCACGCATGGCGATTTCACGCAGCTTGTTACGACACAAGCCGAACTTGCGAAAAACTCCCCTCGGGCGACCGGTCATGGCACAGCGGTTCCTCTGACGCACCGGCGACGCGTTTCTGGGTAACTGCTGCAGTTTCAGACGCGCCTGCATGCGCTCTTCCTCAGAAAGCTGCGCGTCATTGATCATTGCGATCAGTTCGGCGCGCTTGGCAGCATACTTCGCAACCAACTTCGCCCTTTTGGCCTCTCGATTTTTTAGTGCAAGTTTCGCCATACTTTCCCTCAGCCTTTAAAAGGGAATCTGAAGGCTGCCAGAAGCGCCTTTGCCTCGGCATCCGTCTTCGCCGTCGTTGTAATGCTGATATTCATGCCGCGCAGGGCATCAATTTTGTCGTATTCGATCTCGGGGAAGATAATCTGCTCCCGAACACCGATGTTGTAGTTGCCCCGACCGTCGAAGCCCTTGCCACCAACCCCACGAAAGTCTCTGATGCGCGGCATTGCGATGGTGATCAACCGATCGAGAAATTCGTACATGCGCGTTCCGCGCAGAGTCACCATGCACCCGATCGGGTAGCCCTCACGAATCTTGAAGCCTGCAATAGCCTTCCGGGCCTTGGTGATCACGGGCTTTTGACCGGCAATCTTCGCCATGTCGCCGACAGCATTTTCCAGAACCTTCTTGTCGCCGACCGCCTCGCCGACGCCCATATTCAGTGTGATTTTGGTGATCCTGGGCACCTCCATGATCGACTTGTAGCCGAACTTATCCCGGAGCTGCGGAACCACGGATTGTTTATAAAACTCCTGCAAGCGCGCCATCATCGGTCCTCAGACGTCCACCAACTCACCATTCGACTTGAACACTCTGACCTTACGTCCGTCCTCGAGAGTCCTGAATCCGACGCGGTCCGGCTTTTGAATGGCTGGATTGAACAACGCTACGTTTGAAACGTGAATGGGCATCTCCTTTTCAAGGATCCCACCAGGCTGGCCCTTCACGGGATTTGGACGTGTGTGCTTCTTGACGCGGTTCACACCCTCAACCAAGAGGTGCTCGGAATCGACGCAACTTAGCACGATCCCGCGCTTGCCTTTGTCTCTACCCGCAATGACAATGACTGCGTCGCCTTTTCGAATCTTGTTCATACAACGTATCCTTACAAAACCTCAGGCGCGAGCGAGACAATTTTCATGAAACGCTCCGTACGCAGCTCCCTCGTCACCGGCCCAAAAATACGGGTGCCAATCGGCTCGAGCTTGTTGTTGAGCAGCACAGCGGCGTTGTTATCGAACTTGACGAGGGAGCCATCCGGGCGCCGAACACCCTTCGCGGTGCGAACGACCACTGCGTTATAGACCTCGCCCTTCTTGACCCGACCGCGGGGGGCCGCATCCTTGATGCTAACCTTGATCACGTCGCCAATTCCGGCATAACGTCGTTTCGAGCCACCAAGCACCTTAATGCACATGACGGCACGTGCGCCGGTGTTATCGGCGACATCCAGCAGCGACTGCATTTGAATCATTACTTTTCTCCAACTTAATCCGCGTGATCTACGCGGTCAGTCTTGGAACCCGTTCGGGTAGAAATTTGCAACCCCTTCTGAGCAGCTCGAGGGGGAAGCATGAAAGTTTATCGATCGGAATGGCGGATGTCAACAGACCAATCCGCTACTCCATTCGTCACCACGGTATCGTGCTTAGATGGCTCGCGACTTTTCTACGATCTGGACCACGCGCCACGCTTTGGTGCGAGAAATTGGCGCGCACTCCTCGATTTGAACGAAGTCGCCTTCGGCCGCCTCCAGCCCCTCAACATGTGCATGGTACTTCTTCGAGCGAATCATGACCTTTCCGATCACGGGGTGTTTAACGCGGCGCTCGACCAAGACAGTCACCGTCTTGTTCATCTTGTCGCTGACTACACGCCCTTGGAGAGTCCGGCGAACTTTCTGCTGAGTCGTTTCACTCATTTCCCGACTGCCCTTTCACGCTGAATCGTCTTGATGCGCGCCACATCCCTCCTGAACTTTTGGAGTTGGCTGGTGTTACCGCTTTGCTGTGTAGCGAGCTGCATACGGAGCGAAAATTGGGCCTTGCGCAAAGCCAACAACTCTTTCGCGAGTTCCCCGTCGTTTTTTGTCCTAAGGTCGCTTGCCTTCATATCTCATCCAAGATGACGAGTAACGAACGTGGTTTCGAATGGCAGTTTCGCGGCCGCAAGACGAAATGCCTCTCGGGCCAAAGCCTCATCGACACCATCCATTTCATACAGTACTTTGCCAGGCTGAATTTCAGCCACCCAGTACTCGGGCGAACCTTTTCCGTTGCCCATGCGCACTTCCGCTGGTTTCTTGGAAATCGGCTTGTCCGGGAATACGCGGATCCAGATACGCCCCCCGCGCTTGATGTGGCGGGTCATGGCGCGACGAGCGGCTTCGATTTGACGCGCCGTCAAGCGGCCGCGACCGGTCGCTTTTAGACCGTACTCGCCGAAACTGACTTTCGAGCCCCGTGTCGCGAGACCGGTATTGCGCCCTTTATGTTCTTTTCGATACTTTCTGCGTGCTGGTTGCAACATTGCCCTTTACTCCTTGGCGTCAGGCTTGGCGGCCGACTTGCGAACCCGCTTCGCCGGTGCTTTGACTTCTGTTTCTGACCCCGAAGGCACTGAACCAGTAGCTGTCGCCGGTGCAGCCTTGCGCGACGCCGTGCGGCGCGGTGGCTGTTTGACAACTTCCTCATCCCGCCGCTCCGTCGCCGCGCGACGGGGCCTGCGAGCCGCCTCCTCGATTGACGCCTCCGACGTTACCGTGTTGTCGCTCTTCGCGGCCACTTCCCCTTTGAAGACCCAAACCTTGATGCCAATGACACCATACGTCGTCTTTGCCTCGGATGTGCCGTAATCGATATCCGCACGAAGCGTATGGAGCGGAACACGACCCTCCCGGTACCATTCCGTGCGAGCAATTTCAGCACCATTGAGCCGGCCGGAACTCATGATCTTGATACCCTGAGCCCCTAGTCTCATGGCGTTTTGCATTGCGCGCTTCATAGCGCGTCGAAACATGATCCGCTTCTCAAGCTGCTGGGCAATAGAATCTGCGATCAACTGCGCATCCGTTTCCGGTTTCCTGATCTCTTCGATATTCACGTGTACCGGGACGCCCATGCGCTGCTGAAGATCCATCTTGAGATGCTCGATGTCCTCTCCCTTTTTTCCGATAACTATCCCCGGGCGCGCGCTGTAGATGGTGACCCGAGCATTTTTAGCTGGCCGCTCGATCACGACGCGACTGACAGACGCGTGCGCAAGCTTTTTACGCAAATAGTCGCGAACCTCGATGTCACCCTGAAGCATCAGCGGGAACGCCTTCGAGGCGGCATACCAACGAGAACTCCAATCGCGGGTCACCGAAAGTCTAAAGCCGGTCGGATGTATTTTCTGTCCCATGAATATTCCTCAATCGCCGACAGTCAAAAAAATGTGGCAGGTCGGCTTGACGATCCGGTTACCACGTCCCTTGGCCCGCGCCGTAAATCGCTTGAGGACTACACCTTTCTCGACGTAAATTGACTTTACCTTCAAGGTATCGATATCGGCGCCGTCATTGTGTTCGGCATTCGCGATGGCGGACTCCAAAAGTTTCTTAATGATGCCCGCACCTTTTTTCGGAGTGAAAGCCAAGATGTCAAGGGCTTTGTCGACGGGCTTTCCACGAACCAAGTCAGCCACCAGCCTGCCCTTCTGGGCTGACAGGCGAACACCGCGGAGGATTGCATTAGTCTCCATTATCATCCGCCCTCACTTCTTCACCGCGGCCTTCTTGCCGCCGGTATGTCCTTTGAATGTTCGCGTCAGCGCGAACTCTCCCAATTTGTGGCCCACCATGTTTTCGGAAACATAGACAGGGATATGCTGTTTCCCGTTATGAACGGCAATCGTCAGCCCGACGAAATCCGGCAAGATCGTGGAACGACGCGACCAAGTCTTGATAGGACGCTTGTCATTTGAAGCCCTGGCGGCGTCGACTTTTTTCAGCAGGTGGTCGTCTACGAAGGGGCCCTTCTTGATTGAACGTGCCATGATAACCTCTTAACGCTTGTGTCGACGCTGGACGATCATGCTATCGGTGCGTTTGTTTGCCCGCGTACGATAGCCCTTGGTCGGCTGCCCCCATGGGCTAACCGGGACACGTCCTTCGCCCGTACGGCCTTCACCGCCACCATGCGGATGATCGATCGGGTTCATTGCAACGCCTCGCACGGTCGGGCGAATGCCGCGCCAGCGTTGAGCACCAGCCTTGCCAATTTTGCGCAGATTGTTTTCTTCATTTCCAACTTCGCCGATTGTTGCGCGACACTCCACATGGATACGGCGAATTTCCCCCGAACGCAGCCGGACCTGTGCATAACTACCATCACGCGCAAGAAGTTGCACGGACGTTCCTGCCGAACGGGCGAGTTGCGCACCTTTGCCCGGTTGCAGTTCAATGCAATGAATCGTCGTCCCCACGGGAATGTTGCGGATCGGCAGCGCATTACCCGACTTGATCGGCGCTTCAGGTCCGCTCATAACCTCTTGTCCTACTACCATACCTTTAGTGGCAATGATGTAGCGCCGCTCGCCATCCGCGTAACACAACAATGCGATGTTGGCGGAACGGTTTGGATCGTATTCCAGTCGTTCCACAACGGCTCTGACGCCATCCTTGTTACGCTTGAAATCGATCAAACGATAGTGCTTCTTATGCCCGCCACCCTGATGCCGGACAGTAATATGACCATGGTTATTGCGTCCCGCCTTGCTTTTTTTCTTTTCGGTCAATGCCGCACATGGCTTACCTTTATGCAGATCAGGATGGACCACCTTCACAACGGCGCGACGACCAGCTGATGTCGGCTTGACTTTGACTAGCGCCATTTAGATTCCCCCAATTTCTGCAAAATTGATTTCCTGCCCAGGCTTGAGGCGAACGAACGCTTTGCGCTTGTCGGAACGTCGTCCTGCCACGCGGCCAAAACGTTTGCTTTTCCCTTTAACGTTTGCCACCTGGATGGACTGAACCTTTACACCAAATAACTGCTCCACTGCTGCCTTGATTTCGGGCTTAGTGGCATCGGCCGCGACAAAGAAAATGACTTGGTCATTCTTGTCCGCAACGAACGTTGCCTTTTCGGAAATTTGTGGTGCCTCAAGCAACTGCATCAGTCGCTCTTCGTTGAAAGCAGGCGCGTTCATGCCAGCATCTCCTCCAATTTAGCAATCGCACCCTTCGTGCACAAAACCTTCGGAAAACGCACCAAAGAAACCGGGTCCGTCTGATGCGGCTCCAGCACCAGCACATTTGGCAGATTGCGGGAGGCCAAAGCGAGGTTCTCGTCAAGGCTGTCGGTAATAATGAGGGCACCCGCCAAACCCATGCTCTTGAGCTTCTGAGCCACAAGCTTCGTTTTGGGCGCATCGACCATGAAGCTCTCAACGACGGCGAGCCGGTCTTCCCGAGCCAATTGAGACAATATGGAAGCAATCCCGGCCCGATACATCTTGCGGTTAACCTTTTGACCGAAGTTTTCGTACGGTTTGTTCGGGAAAATTCGCCCGCCCCCTCTCCACAAAGGGGACGATGTCATACCTGCCCGAGCGCGACCGGTCCCTTTCTGGCGAAAAGGCTTCTTTGTGCTATGCCGGACCTCAGCACGCGTCAGCTGCGCTCGGTTACCGGAGCGACTGTTGGCCTGATACGCAACGATTAATTGATGAACCAGAGCTTCGTTGTAGTCACGCCCAAAAAGGACGTCTGACGCCGGATGCGTGGCCGCTTGCTGACCAATGTCATTAATCAACTTCAATTCCATAACCCTGTTCTCCTACGAGCGGACAGCAGGACGCACAACGACGTCGCCGCCCCTGGGGCCAGGAACAGCACCCTTCACCAACAACAACTGCCTCGCCTCATCGACCCGAATGATCTCGAGGTTCTGCATCGTGCCTCCGCAGTCACCGAGGTGGCCCGACATGCGCTTACCGGGAAAAACACGTCCCGGATCTTGCGCCATACCAATCGAACCTGGCGAATTATGAGAAACCGAATTACCGTGCGATCGACGATTGGATGAGAAGTTGTGACGCTTGATGGAGCCGGAAAAGCCTTTGCCAATGGTCTTTCCGGTCACGTCGACCTTTTGGCCCGCACGAAAGATTCCGACTGACACGACGTCGCCCGGTTTGAAACTGGCCAACTCGTTTTCGTCAACACGGAACTCCTTCAGAACACGAGCAGCCTCTACGCCAGCCTTGGCGAAATGACCGCCCAGCGCTTTTCCAATCCTGTTGGGCTTGCGGGTTCCAAAAGCCACCTGAACCGCGGCGTAACCATCCACAAGCGGCGTCTTGATTTGCGCAACACGATTGTTCGACACATCGAGCACCGTCACGGGAACAGTTTCACCATCCTCGGTGAAAACCCGCGTCATGCCGACCTTGCGTCCGACAAGACCCATACTCATAGTTATTCTCCTTACCCCGACTTCGATTGGCCGGGCACTTAAATGGCAATAACAGCAACGACAACTTAGCTAGCCTAGCGGAGGCACTCTCTGCGTACCAAAAGCAGCACAAGCCACCCGTTCAGCTACTGGAGCTTAATCTCGACGTCCACTCCCGCGGGAAGATCCAGCTTCATGAGCGCATCAACCGTTTTGTCAGTTGGGTCGATGATGTCCATCAAGCGGAGGTGGGTTCGCATCTCGAACTGGTCGCGCGACGTCTTGTTTACATGCGGAGAGCGCAATATGTTGAAACGCTCAATACGAGTCGGGAGTGGCACGGGGCCACGTACCACCGCTCCGGTGCGCTTGGCCGTATCGACGATTTCTAGCGCCGATTGGTCGATCAGCTTGTAGTCGAAGGCCTTGAGCCGGATTCGGATTTTTTGGTTTTGCATCGGGTTCCCCAAAGAACAATACGCCACTGGGCGTAATTGGAAAAACTATTATTTTATCGGCGAACTGCTTTCAGTGCAAATTACTCGATGATTTTCGCGACGACGCCGGCGCCGACGGTGCGGCCGCCTTCGCGGATGGCGACGCGCAGGCCTTCCTCCATCGCGATCGGCGCAATCAGCTTCACCGTCATCTGCACGTTGTCGCCAGGCATCACCATCTCCGTGCCCGCCGGCAGTTCGATCGAGCCCGTCACGTCCGTCGTCCGGAAGTAGAACTGCGGACGGTAGCCGTTGAAGAACGGCGTGTGGCGCCCCCCTTCATCCTTGCTCAGGACATACACTTCCGCCGTAAAGTGCGTGTGCGGCGTGATCGAGCCCGGCTTGGC
>CAZGYD010000048.1:0-26794 GCA_964530115.1 uncultured Rhodocyclaceae bacterium
TGCGCCGGCTTGATCGAATTCCTCGGACCTTGGAAGGTCGACATGCCGTAGAAAGACAGCGAGGGTGTCAGGCACTTGAGGATCGGGTCGTCACGCAGTTTGTGCCAGGCGCCCGCGAGCGTCATGATGCCGTTGCTCATGCCGCCCCAGGAAGGCGCCAGCAGGATCCGCGAGAAAAGCATGCCGAGGGACTGGGTCCAGTCGGGCAGCGCCGTGTAATGCAGATGGTGCGGGCCGGCCCACAGGTAGGTGAAGATCAGCGCCCAGACGTGCACCACCGACAGACGGTAGGAATACACCGGGCGACCAGCCTGCTTCGGCACGAAGTAGTACATCATGCCGAGGAACGCGGCGGTCAGGAAGAAACCGACGGCGTTGTGGCCGTACCACCACTGCACCATCGCGTCCTGGACGCCGGCATAGGCGGAATACGACTTCGGCGTCAGGATGCCGGCGGCGAAGACCGGGATTTCGGCACTGTTGAAGATGTGCAGGAGGGCCACGGCGATGATGAACGAGCCGTAGAACCAGTTGGCGACATAAATGTGCGAGGTCTTGCGGGTGCCGACGGTGCCGAAGAAGACGATCGCGTAGGCCACCCAGATGACGGTGATCAGCAGGTCGATCGGCCACTCGAGCTCCGCATACTCCTTACCGGAGGTGAATCCTAGCGGCAAGCTGAGGGCAGCCAGGACGATGACCAGCTGCCAGCCCCAGAAGGTGAAGCTCGCCAGCGCCGGCGCAAACAGCGTCGTATGACAGGTCCGCTGAACCACATAGTACGAGGTCGCGAACAGCGCGGATCCACCGAACGCGAAAATCACGGCATTGGTATGCAGCGGCCGCAGCCTGCCGAAAGACAACCACTCGGCAACGTTCAGCTGGGGCCAAACGAGCTGCGCGGCGATGATCACGCCCACCAGCATGCCGACGATGCCCCAGATGACGGTCATCACGGCAAACTGGCGCACGACTTTGTAGTTGTAAGTCGCTTGCGATTGCATGTGGATTCACCTCACGAAGAACAAAAAATCGTTTTATTTGGCCAGAAAAACCGGCCTCCCTGGTACCGCCTCAAGACACCGAGCCGACACCCCCGGCCGCTGCCGCGCAGATTATCCCCGGCAGCCAGCGACATTTTGACTCAGGTCAAAAATCGAGCTCTGCAAGATTTCTGTTGGAGCAATCAATAGGTTTGATGGTAAGCGGATGAAAAAAAAGGGTGCGCCTCGGCGCACCCCCAACCCCAACAGAGAGACTAACCAACACTGCTTGGTACCGGCTTGCCCCAACCCGGCACCAAGGGAAAACCTGCGGCGAAGTATGGTTAAAGACCAGACAGAAGTTGTTGATCTGGGTCAAAAGCCGGGGCCGTTTCTGTCGCGGTTTTACGGCAATGGATCGGATTTCCCACCGGTGTCCCCTTTGGTATGCGGGCCGGACTCCTCCGCCTGCCTCGGGCTGTCGTCGTCCATGAGGATGCGGTAGCCGGGCCCCTCGAGATCGTCGAACTGTCCGTGACGAAGCGACCACCAGAACACCACGCCGATGATGAACACCAGCACGACGGAGACCGGGATGAGCAGATAAAGTATTTCCATTTGGCACGCTCGCTTGCGCTCAGGAGCGCCTTTGCAGCCTCAGGGCGTTCAGCACCACCAGCAACGAACTTGCCGACATGCCGATGCCGGCCATCCACGGTGTCACCCAACCGGTCATCGCCGCCGGAATGGCGAGAAGATTATAGGTGAAGGCCCATATCAGGTTCTGGCGGATGATCCTGAACGTCCGGCGGGCGGTGGCAACCCCTTCGGCCAGTTGGCCCAGATCGTTCGAGAGCAGTACCACGTCGGCCTGACTCCGGGCGAGGTCCGTGCCGCCCCCCATGGCAACCGAAACATGGGCCTGTGCCAGCACCGGCGCGTCGTTGACGCCATCGCCGACCATGGCCACCCACGCGCCCTCCTGCTGCATCCTGCGGATGACCTCGTGCTTGCCTTCCGGCGACATCGCGCCGATCGCCGTCTTAATGCCTAGATCGGCGGCGATGCGGGCAACGGTTTCGGAGGCGTCGCCGCTCAGGGCGACGAGCTCGATGCCCTGCGCGCGCAGGCTGGCCATCGCGGCGGCCGCCTCGGGACGTGGCCTGTCGGCGAGCCGGAAGAACGCCAGCCAGCCGTCCTCATCTCCCAGCGCCACGGTCATGTCGCCGGCCGCGAGCCAGGACTGGACGGCCACCGGCACGGCCGAGCCCGCGCCGAAGGACGCAAACTCCAGGCTGCCGAGGCGCAGGCGCCGACCTTCGAGGCGTGCCTCGATGCCGTGGCCGGTTACGGAACGCACCTCGCCGGCCGGGCGTCCTCGCTCTCCGGCAACAGCAGCCGCTTCGACGATCGCCCGGCCGATCGGATGTTCGGAGGCCACTTCCATCGAAGCGGCGATCCGCAGCGCTTCCGGGACGGAAATGTCCCGCACCGCGATGGTCTCCACGAGCGAGGGCCGCCCCGCGGTCAGCGTCCCGGTCTTGTCGAAGACGAAATGCGTCGCGCGCGCGAGCGTCTCGATCGCATGGCCGCGGGTGACCAGGACGCCGGCACGCGACAACGCCCCCGTCGCCACCGTCAGTGCCGCGGGCGTCGCCAGCGAGAGCGCGCAGGGACAGCTGACGACGAGCACGGAAACGAACACCCAAAGGGCTTGCGATGGATCCAGCCACCACCACAGGGCGCCGGTCACGGTGGCCAGCAGGAGAAGCGCCCCGACGAACTTCGCGGCGATCCGGTCGGCGGTTTCGACGATCTTCGGCTTCTCCGCCGCGGCGCGTTCCATCAGCCGCTGGATCGAGGCGAGCCGCGTCGATTCGCCGACGCGCTCAACCTCGATGGTCAGCGGGCTGCCGATGTTCACGCTGCCGCCGGTGACGCCATCGCCCGCGGACTTGGCGACCGGCCGGCTCTCGCCGGTGAGCAGCGACTCGTCGGCGCTGCTCTCGCCTTCGATGACGCGGCCATCGGCGGGGATCACCTCGCCCGGCTTGACGAGGACCGTATCGCCCACCCGTAACTCAGCCACGGGAACACGCCGTGGCTCGCTGGCACCGGGCGCGTCGAGCCGCCAGGCGAAGGCCGGAAGGGCGCGCGCGAGCGCCTCGATCCCCCGCGCCGCCTTCTGCCGCGCCACCATCTCGAGAAAGCGGCCGCCGAGCAGGAAAAATACGAACATGGTGACCGAGTCGAAATACACCTCGCCCGAGGCCGTGAGCGTCGCCCAGACGCTGGCGAGGAAGGCGGCGCCGATGCCGAGGGCCACCGGCACGTCCATGCCGACGCGGCGGAACCTGAGGTCGCGCCAGGCATTGCGGAAGAAGGGCGCGGAAGAATAGGCGATCACCGGTATCGTCAGCACCAGGCTCGCCCAGCGCATCAGCTGCTCGATGTCGGGCGTCATCGTGCCCTCTTCGGCCAGATAGACCGGCACCGCGTACATCATCACCTGCATCATGCCGAAGCCGGCGACAAACAGGCGCCAGAGCGCGCTCTTGCGCTCTTTCTGGGCGAGGAGTTCCGAGCGCGTCGCATCGTAGGGATGCGCGCGGTAGCCGATCGCCGCGATCG
Source organism: uncultured Rhodocyclaceae bacterium (assembly GCA_964530115.1). Lineage (GTDB taxonomy): Bacteria > Pseudomonadota > Gammaproteobacteria > Burkholderiales > Rhodocyclaceae > Fen-999. Next base: position 3,615 of record CAZGYD010000048.1, read on the forward strand.
CTTCGAGGATCTGCGACAACTTGATCTGCCGCTCGTCCCAGCGCACCCGGGCACGATGCGTCGCGTAGTTGATATCGACGGCCGTGACCCCGGGCTGGCGGGCGATGTGCTGTTCGTTCAGCCAGACACAGGCCGAGCAAGTAATGCCTTCGAGGATCAGCGCCGCTTCGCGCTCGTGCTCGCCGATCGGCCGGACGAAGTTCTTCTGGACCTCGGGATGATCGAAGAGCCCGAGTTCCTGAAGGGCTTGCGGGATCGCCTCGCGCGGGCTCTCCGGCATCGCGTCGCGGTGCCGGTAATAGTCGGCAAGTCCGCCGGCAACGATGGCCTGCGCCACAGCCTGGCAGCCGGCGCAGCACATCTCGCGGCGCTGCCCGTCGATCTCGACCGGGAAGTCCGCGCCCGAAGGAACGGGCAGGCCGCAGTGATAGCAGGATTCGCTCAAGAACCGGCCCGGTGGATCATTTGGCCTGCATCCGGATCGCGCCGTCGAGGCGAATGACTTCGCCGTTGAGATAGGCGTTCTCGACGATGTGCAGCACGAGGCCGGCGAATTCCTCCGGCCTGCCGAGACGCGGCGGGAACGGCACCATCCGGCCGAGCGCCTCCTGAACTTCGGGCGCCATGCCCCGCAGCATCGGCGTTTCCATGATGCCGGGCGCGATGGTCATGACCCGGATGCCCGAACGCGCCAGTTCGCGCGCGATCGGCAGCGTCATCGCCACGATGCCACCCTTGGATGCCGCATAGGCCGCCTGGCCGATCTGACCCTCGAAGGCGGCGACCGAGGCCGTGTTGATGATCACCCCGCGTTCGCCGTCCGGATTCGGCTCGTTCCTCGCCATCGCCTCGGCGGCGAGGCGCAGCACGTTGAACGTCCCAACCAGATTGATCTCGACCACGCGCCTAAAGGCATCGAGCGAGTGCGGCCCCTCCCTGCCGACGACCTTTTCGCCGGCGACGATCCCGGCACAGCTCACGAGGCCGTCGAGCCGCCCAAAGGCGTCGAGGACCGTTGCGACGGCGGCCCGGGCGGATGCCTCGTCCGAGACGTCCGCCTCCGAAAACCGGGCGGCGTCGCCGAGTTCCGCACACAGGGTGCGGCCGGATGCGGCATTCAGGTCGGCCAAGACCACCCTCGCCCCGCGGCCGGCAAGCGCGCGCGCGGCCGCAGCGCCGAGGCCGGAGGCCGCCCCCGTGACCAGAAATACGCCGCCCGTGACCCGCATCTCCGCCTCCGGAAGCAAAAAAGGCTTGCTGGGCAAGCCTTTGGAAGGATCTGGTGCCGCTTGTCTGACTCGAACAGACGACCTACCGCTTACGAAGCGGTTGCTCTACCGGCTGAGCTAAAGCGGCACGCTTCGGAAAACTCGAGGCAGGGATTATACCCGCCCCGAGTCCGAATGGTCAGTACTCGTTGAGCAGCTCGCGCCAGCCGACGTGCCGCGTGCCGGAGTTGATCTTGCGCGTATCCATGCCCACGCGCGCCGACTGGCCGTCCGCCGTGCGGATCACCATCTGCGGCCCGCCGCTCGAATCCGCGCTCTTGCCGGTCACCTGGATGTCGACGCCGGAGATGCCGGTCGGCGAATAGACCGAAGCCTGGATCACGCCATTGACCATCAGCCGGCTCTTGGCCGTGTTGTACTCGAGACCGTAGGCATAACCCGAGGTGCCCGGGGAGCAGGGGTTTTCGGTTGGCCGCAGCGTCGAGAAGACGACCGTGCGCAAATCCGCCACCGGCTTGTTGACCACGCGCTCGCCCGCATTCGGCAACTGGTAGCGCCAGCCCTGAGTGACGCCGGAGACACCGCTCATGAGGTTCGAGACCGGCGTCAGCGAGGCGAGGGACACCGGACTGGTGATCGCCGGCGCCGTCACCGTGCCGTCCTTGAGCGCGAGGAGATACTGGGTGCCGGTCGCCGAGCGGTCCGGCACGTCGAGATACTTGCCGGTGCCGAAGAACACCCAGCGGTCCCCGCTGTTCGGATCGACCGCGAGGGCAGGCTCGGCCGTAACCGGCGTAGCACTCGACGACGAGAACACCTGCACGACCTGGGCGGGCTTCGGCGGGCTCGCCTCCGGGTCCTCGAGATCGAAGCGCCAGACGTTGCCGTTCAGATCGCCGCCATACACCTCCTTGACGATCCGGTTGTTCGATTTCGCCAGCGCCGAGATCTTGGCCAGACCCGGCGCCGCCGAAGGCGTCTTCAGCGTCGCGAGCAGCGCGCCCGTCCTCGCATCAAGGATGAACAGGTAGCCGAAATCGTCACTGTTGTTGTAGCCCGAGGGCACGATCACCGACCAGCCGTACTTCTTCGTCTTGGCAATGATCGGCTTGCCGTACGAATAGCCCATCTTCCCGCCCACCGAGGCATGGCTGGAGTCGGCCGGACTCGGGAATTCCCAGAGCACCGCGGCCTTGGCGGCGGCCATCGTCGTCGCCGGCGTGGTCACGTCGAGTGCGTAATAACCCTTGCCGCCCTTGCCCAGGCCGCCGACCAGGATGGTGCGCCAGTCGCCGGAGGGCGAGCTGCCCGTGATCGGGCTGCCCGCGCGCAGGAAATCGACGGCGCCGACCTCGGGGCTGGCATCGACGTAAAAGTGGTGGTTGTAGGCAGGCGCACCGCCGTCCTGATAGCTCAGGGCCCGCAGCCCCTTCTCGCGGCCGTTCTCGTCGTTGCCCGTGGGCATGATCAGGCTCGGAACATAGGCCCAGAGTTCGTTGCCGGTCGCGGCATCGAAGGCGTGCACCATGCCGTCGTTGGCCGGCGCATAGAGCACCGGCGACCGCGACTGGGTCGAGGCCTTGAACGCCGAATAGCCGGGATCGGTGATGTCCTGGTAGATGCGCTTCTCCGCAGCGACATAGGCCGGCTGGGCATTGACGATCGTGCCGATGAGGTCGCGCTTGTAGTAGCTCGTCTCGGTGGTATCGCGGCGATTGCGGAAGCGCTTGCCGGCCACGCCGTAATCGCCCTCGTAGGCTGCGTCGCCCCGCAGATAATTGACGAGCGACGGATCGTTCGCCACGCACGGGCCGGTGGGCGTCGCCTTGTAACAGAGATAGGTCTTCTGGTTCGCCGAGAGCTTATCGTAGGCGAATTCGACCGCCGCGCCAGTGTCGTCCCGCCGGGTGACGATGTTGCGTGTCGTGTAAGCCGTCGCATGCACCGGCGAAGCGAGGCCGGGGTTGACCTTCTCGTCGAGCTTCCGCGCCGCCGACCAGAGCGCCTCGCCGGTCTTGAGGCCGGTCGCGCGATCGACATTGAACTTACGGATGTCGCCCGACCAGTTGAGCACGCGGTAGGACGCCTCGTAGGTCGTATAGTCGCTCTGGTCCGGCGACTTGAAGTCGCTGGTTGACGATGCCGGTCCTACGCCGTAGGTGAGGACATCGGTCACGGCCCGGAGCGCGGCGTTCAGGCTGGCGGACAGCGACATCGGATCCGAGGCCGTGAAATACTTTCCGCGACCATTGACCGCCGCGTGCCAGAGGTCATCCACCGCGGTAGTGGTATCGGCAACAGGCTTCGGCCAGTTCTTCGCACCGCTCGTCAGTGCAGCCAAGTCATCGGGAAACGTCAATGTCCCATAGACACCGAGACCAACCCCCATCGTGTTCATGTGCTGCCAGTAGGCTGGATCGGACGAACTCGTGGGCACGTTGTTCGCACAAACATCGAGGCCAAGCGCACCGGTACAGTTGCTACCGCTCCTGAGGTCCGTCACCCAGTAGTACATGGCAACGTCCGCCAGGGTCTCGAGCTCTGACGAATAAGAAGCGTAATAGGGACGCGGGAAATCGCTGCCGGGTACCAGACCGGTATCCGCAGGGTTGTATGTCGTCGCACCGTCCTTGACCGGCATGGACGCCGGCACTTTGGTGTCCTGGTTGCCGATACCGGCCTCGCCGGAGTTCCAATAGCCATCAGTCGTCAGGATGGCGAAGTTTTTCTGGCATGAGTATTGGATAGGGTCGCCGCTCAGCCCGGTCTTGATTTTGCCATTGTTGGCATAATAGTTGCCGACGCGGGCCAACGCCTCGCGCAATGGCGTTCCACTACCGGGATCGATGCTGAACAATGCGGCATACCAGGCGTTCTTCTGCGTCGCGTCGAAATCGGCGATGTTCAGCGATCGGCCGCTCGAATTGCCTGCGCCCGGGTTGTTGATGGTATGAAAGCCTACCCGGATCTTGTCGTCGACCGTCGAAAAAGCCAGGGCCATGCTCGACTTGGCCATCAGGATGCGGGTACGGTAATAGCTGTACCAGTTGGCAAAGTTCTGCCGCTCATCCGCGCCCGTCGGGCACTCTTTGACGTCGCCGCCGACCTGACAGGAATTGGAACCCACCACCACTTTTGTGTAGTTGGCATCGGCGGCGCATGTATTGCCCGGCGATCCCGGGCCCGTATACTTGTAATAGTAAGCGGCCTGCGGCCGCAGATCGACGTTGGTTTGGGTGCTGCTGCATTGCGCTGAAACCGCGCAGAAGCTGGTGGATAAATTGGTCGTCGCGCTCGAGAGGAACGGATCCACCTGTGCAGCGGTGAAACTCTGGCTGCCCATGGAAGCGCCGGAAGCGTTCTTCGGGATCAGCTTGCCGTAATCGATGTTCGGGTTGTAATACGCGGTGTTGTATTGATAGTTCTTGCGGCAGCGCGCGCCGCGATTCACCTTTTCGCTCAGGCCGGAGTCGATGGACATGATGTCCCATTCCATACTCCCCGAGTTGTCGAGGATGAGCATGACGTTGGGCTTGACGACGTTGGCGGCCTGGATCGGCTCGTTGGCCAGGCCGACGGCATGGGCCGACGGCAGGGTGCCGATGGCGGCGAGCGATGCGGCCAGCAGGCGTACGGCGCGCGGATGGAATCGCTGGGTGTTGGGCGATCGACGTTTCATGATTCGGCTCCTTTTCTGGAGATTTGGCTCGCGTGTCGGCCGGGCCTTCAGGTGCCGGCGTTCATGACCATCTGGCTGTAGGCCACGGAATTGCGCGGCCCGGTGACCTTGATGCTGATGCGGTAGAGGCCCTGGGGCGGCGTGTGCGCGGCTTCCTGGCGCACATCGTTGTAGGCCGAGGCCTTGCCGAACGGGCTCTCGACGCACTTGTCCGCGGCCCAGGGGCCGGGCGAGGTGCACATCCGCTCGATGACGTAGGCGGAGGTGTTCTTCGTCACCGAGTCGGTCGTGCCCGATGTGCTCTCGAGCACGTCGGGAACGCCGAAGGGCTTGTTCACGTCGGGCTGCAGCGACGCGTAATAGTTGCAGGTGGTGTTGTCGTTCTCGAGGGACTGCGAGAGCAGCGCGCCGCCGCTGTCGAGGCAGGCGAAGGCCTCGTTCATGATCCGGTCCGCCTCCTGGATCGCGCCCTGCTTGAGCGCGATGTTGCCGGCGACGAGGCTGGTCGTATCGACCGACCGTACCAGCGCCAGCGCCGCCAGGGTCATGGCCACGAGGACGATCAGGGCGAAGAGGAGGACGACGCCACGCTGGCGGAAGGCGCCGCGGACGACGGCATTGCGTCTTGCGATCAGGCTCACGAGGGATCCCTCCAGCCGCAGGTCGCGGCGCTCGCGGGGTTCATGGTGCTGCTCCAGAGCGCGTTCCTCACCGGGATGACGGCCTGGAAGGTCTTGTACCGGTAGCACTGCCAGTTGGGGTCGCCGCTCAGGTCGGGCGTCATGTCCGGGCCGGAGTCCCAGCGGATCACGGGCGCCGCGGTGGTCGTCCGGCATACGCCGTCGGAGTCCGGCTTTTCCATCAGGCTGCTGCGCGCGACGAGGCCGATGCGCACGGCGCGGATGCGGCGCAGGTCGAGCAGCGTGGGGCTGTTGGCGCCGTCGTTGGCCCACTGGCCGGTGGCATTCACCCAGGCATCGACGATGGCGTCGGGATCGGTGGCCTGGATCGAGACGCCGGGCGACTGCGTCTTGCATTCGGACTGGATCGTGCCCATCGGGTTGCCGCTGTCGATGCCGTACTGAACCTGCATGTTCACGATGCCGCTGGCGATCGGCGTCCGGTCGGTCCGGTTGGTCACCGGTGTGCCGGCGCCGCCATTGGGGATGACGCCGAACTGGGTGATGTCGGCGACGAGGTCGCGGTTGGCATCGATGCGGTAGGTGACGACGGAAAGCCTGCCGAGGTTGAAGAGGCGGGCCTCGTCCGTGAAGAGCGGCAGGCCCGTGCCGCCCGACTTGTTGTACCGCCCGGTGGCGACGGGCACGGAACCGCCCGTCGGTGCGCCAGACACCTGCAGCAGGCTGCAGGTCTTCGGCACGATGAAATTGACGTTCGTCGTCAGCGCCGGATTCCGCTCGATCAGCGCCACCATGTCGCCCTGGCCGATGCCGGCGGCACTGGTCAGGCCGATGCTCGGGCCGCCCGGCGTGTAGCTGGTCGCCAGCGTATAGGGCGCGGCGATCACCGTCGAGCCATAGACGATCGTGACGGCATCGGGATTGCCGCCGCCCCCGTCCGAGACGACGGCGGGCGCAAGGCGGAGCGTCGACACCGTGCCGGCGGAGCGGACGGTGCTTTCGAACGGCGCGGTGGCATTGGGCATCAGGTAGCTGCCGCCGCTGTCATAGACGTGCGTGGCGCAGCCGGCGAGCGGCGCGTATTTCTGCGGCTCGCCTTCGGTCAGGCCGTTGCCCGCGGCACGGATCTCGCGCTCCATCGTGTAGAGAGCCAGGGCGCCGTTGGTCTGGGCGTCGCCACCCGAGGTGGTGGTCCGCTTCTGCCCCTCGAAGACCGAGTAGACCTGCATGATGACGATCATGCCGACCATGGCCACGGCCATGCCGACCATGAGTTCGACCAGGCCGAAGCCGGACTGGCGCGCGTCTGTCGGTATTCGTTTCGTGTCCATGGCGGTTTCAGTCGGCGGTGATCGAGCTCAGGACTTCGTGCTTGTGCACGGGCTGGCCGGGCGACTGCCAGAAGACCGCGATGCGCACGTCGTAGCGCGCCGGATTGCCGGTGGCATTGGCGACCGGCGTGATGGTGACGGTCGGTGGATTGGCGTCCGCGCCGGGCAGGCCGAGCAGCCCCGCGGACGGATTGGTGTTTTTCATCTGCGCATACCAGGCCGCGTACTTCGGCCCCGACGTAGCGAACTGCGACATCGTGGCCATCGAGGTGCGGTCGGCGGCGGCCATCTCGCCGAGCAGCCGGTTGGCGAAGAAGCCCGCCTCGGTGCGGTACTTGGATTCGGAAGCGCCCGCGATCATGTTGGCCTGCAGGCCGATGATGCCGAGGATGCCGAGCGAGAAAATCAGGATCGCGACCAGCGTTTCCAGCAACACGACACCGGACTGGCCCGACGCGGCAGCCTGCGGACTCATGGCCCGACGCCGCACAAGCGGGATTCTTCGCGGGGTCGGCTGGCGTGTCACCGTGACTGAGTTTGGTGCGGACATGGGTCGCCTCAACAGGTTTGCGGATTGCCGGCCGGGCCGTTGGGGTCGCACATGCGGATGGCGCCGCCCGTGGTCACGACGACGCGCATCGGCCGCTTGTCGGCATAGCTGTCGGTGTGACCGACATTGATCTCGATGTTCGTCGCCGGCGGGTTGAGCAGCCGGCCGAGCGGCGTGAACACGAAGCTGCCCTGGGGCGCCGCCACGGTCACCTTGGCCGAAGCCTCCTTGCCGCTGCGGCCCTGGACGAAGTCGGCCGCGGTATAGCTGCCGTCGGCGCGGAAGGTGCGGACGATCCAGCCGGTACCGCTCGTGGATGCCGCGACGCCGACGTTGGCGGCCACGGGGTCGGTCGTTCCCGGCACCAGCGCGAGTTCCGTGCTCAGGTTGCTGCGCACGGCCTGGGCCTTGGCGACCTGCAGGCCGTTGAGGATGGACTCCGCGGTGTTGCGGATCCGCTGGTTTTGCAGCCAGGCGGCGAAGCTCGGCAGCCCCTGCAACAGGAGCGCGCCGAGGATGGCGAGCCCGATCAGGAGCTCGACGAGCGTCAGGCCGCCCTGCCGTTGCCGGAACATCAGCATGCTCCGCCCTTGGCCGTGATCCAGCAGGTCGAACTCGCCGTCCAGCCCGCGGGCACCGAGGGCGTCGCCCGGGCGCCGGTCTGGTCGATGGTGAAGGTGAAGCCGGCCATCTGCCCCTTGCCGACCGCCTGGATCGTATAGGCGGTCGCCGTCGGTCCGACACTGCAGCTGAAGTCGAAATTCTTCCCGCTGGTGTCGGCATTGCAGGCCGGGGTGCCGACGTAGGTCCGGTTGTCCTGGAACCACTGCTCGGCCTGCACCCGGCGCCCGGCGAGGCCGGAGGTGGCCTCGGGGATCTTGCCGCGGATCACGTACTCGCGGTAGGAGGGAATCGCGACGACGGCGAGAATGCCGACCACGGCGATGGCGATCAGAAGCTCGACGAGTGTGAAACCTTTGGTCGATGACATGAGCGTTCTCCCTGGAATTTTCCGCGTTGACGGCATGCTAGCCGCATCGCTGAGGGTTTGGTGGCCCCGCCCGACGGACGGAAGGTTTGGGAGAACGAACGGCGGCCGAAGGCGCCGGAACGGCGCTGCCGGACGGGGCTAACGCCGCATCGCCGACCTTGGCCCCCCCTGACCAATGAAACGCCAAGGGTTGCGGTCGGCATGCAAGGCGTTTCCCGCTACTCCATCCGCGGCAGCGGGAAACTCACCTTTTCGGGCGTCCCGGCGGCGACGGTCACGCGATCGGCGCCCAGTTCCTTCAGGCGGGCGATGACCCGCTCGACCAGCACCTCGGGCGCCGAGGCGCCCGCCGAGAGGCCGATGTGGCGCCTGCCGGCCAGCCATTCCGGGCGGATTTCGTCCGGTCCGTCGATCAGCCAGGCCGGGATGCCCCGGCCGGCCGCGACTTCACGCAGGCGGTTGGAATTGGAGCTAGCCGGCGAACCGACGATGAGTACCACGTCGCAGGTCTCCGCAAGCCGGCGCACGGCGTCCTGGCGGTTCTGCGTCGCGTAGCAGATGTCGTCCTTCTTCGGCCCGACGATGGCCGGGAAGCGCGCGCGCAGCGCGGCGACGATGGCGGCGGCATCATCGACCGAGAGCGTGGTCTGCGTCACGTAGGCGACGCGCTCCGGATCGGCGATGTTCAGCCGGCCGACATCGGCCACGTTTTCCACCAGATGCATGCCGTCGGGACTCTGGCCCATGGTGCCTTCGACCTCCGGGTGGCCGCGGTGGCCGATCATGATCACCTCGCGGCCCTGGGCGCGCTGGCGCGCGACCTCGAGATGGACCTTGGTCACGAGCGGGCAGGTGGCGTCGAAGACCTTGAGCCCGCGGCGGGCGGCCTCGGCCTGGACGGCCTTCGAGACCCCGTGGGCGCTGAAGATGACGATGGCGCCGTCCGGCACGTCGTCGAGTTCGTCGACGAACACGGCGCCCTTGGCGCGCAGTCCCTCGACGACGAACCTGTTGTGCACGACCTCGTGGCGGACGTAGATCGGCGCGCCGAAACGTTCGAGCGCCGTCTCGACGATGGCGATGGCGCGCTCGACGCCGGCGCAGAAGCCGCGCGGATTGGCGAGCAGGATGTCCATCAGAGTATCCCCACGATTTCCACTTCGAAGCGCACCTCGCGGCCGGCCAGCGGGTGATTGAAATCGACGAGCGCCGAGTCTTCGTCTAGCTCGCGGACGATGCCCGTGAAGGTCGCGCCGTCCGGCGAAGCAAATTCGACCATGCTCATGAGCCCGAGTTTCTCCGTCTCCGGCAGCGCCTTGCGCGCGAGGCGGCGGACCAGCTCGGGATTGCGCGGCCCGAAGGCCTGTTCCGGCTCGAGCAGGAAAGTGTGGCGCTCGCCGACCGGCAGGCCCTCGAGACAGGCTTCGAGCGTCGGCGCCAGTTCGCCGCGGCCGAGCTGCAGCGTCGCCGGCGCCTCGCCAAAGGTGCTGATCAGCGTCACGTCATCGCCGGTGGCGAGCCGGTAATGGAGCGTCACCAGGCTGTCGGGCCTCACGTAGTCATGGCGCTCGGTCATCGTTTCGCTCCTTCGCCGAACAGTTCGTGCCAGAGCATCAGCGCCACGCCGACGCTGATGCAGCTGTCGGCGACGTTGAAGGCCGGGAAATAATGCTCGTTCCAGTGGAAGTGCAGGAAGTCCACGACCGCGCCGTGGCGCAGCCGGTCGATGACGTTGCCGATCGCACCGCCGAGGATCAGCGCCGCCGAGAGCGAAAAGAGGCGCTCCTGCGCGTGCCGGCGCAGCAGGACGACGAGCCAGGCCGAGACGGCGAGCGCCAGCACGGTAAACAACCAGCGCTGCCAGCCGCCGGCGTCGGCGAGAAAGCTGAACGAGGCGCCCGGGTTGAATAAGAGCACGAGATCGAACACCGGCAGCACGCGCACGCTCTCGCCGGCGTGGAAGACGGCGAGGATCCACGCCTTGCTGAGCTGGTCGAGGACGACGACGAGCGCCGCGAGCCCGAGCCAGGCCCCGAAGCCGAAACTCAGCCGTCGTAACACGCCAGCCGGAGCGCCGTCAGGCGAATTCACGGGCTTCACCGGCGCCGAAGAGGTTCTCGGCGCAGCGGCCGCAGAGGTCGGGATGTCCGGCTGAGTGCGCATGCGCGCCGACGTCGGCGCGCCAGTGCCAGCAGCGGGCGCACTTGCGGTGCGGACTCGGTATCGCGACGATGGCCTCGGCGCCCGGATCGCTCGCCTTGACCAGCGTCGTCTTCGAGCAGATCAGGATGAAGCGCAGGTCGTCGCCGAGGCTGGCGAGCAGTTCGTGCCTGGCGCCGCTGGCGCGGATCTCGATCTCGGCCTGGAGCGAGGAACCGATCTTGCCCTCGGTGCGCAGGTCTTCCAGCACCTTGGCGGCCTCGGCCTTGACCGCGCGGATGTTGAGCCAGCGCTCGACGAGCTCCGCCTCGCCGGCCTGCGCCGGCAGTTCGTGCCAGGTGGTGGTCATCACCGTGTCGCCCTTCCCGGCGATGGCCCAGATTTCCTCGGCGGTGAAGGCGAGGATGGGCGCCATCAGCCGGGTGAGCGTCTGGACGATGTGCCAGAGCGCGCTCTGCGCCGCGCGGCGCGCGCGCGAGCGGGTCGCCGAGGTGTAGAGGCGGTCCTTGAGGATGTCGAGGTAGAAGGCGCCGAGATCCTCGGCGCAGAAGTTCTGCAGCGCCTGGACGATGCGGTGGAACTCGAAGCGCTCGTAGTCGGCGACGCACTGCGCCTGCAGCGCGCGGGTCATCGCCAGCGCGTAGCGGTCGATCTCCAGCCATTCGCCGACCGGCAGCATGTCCTTCTCCGGATCGAAGTCGGCGGTGTTGGCGAGCAGGAACTTCAGCGTGTTGCGCAGGCGCCGGTAGATCTCGACGACACGGTCGAGGATCTCCTTCGAGATCGACAGCTCGCCCGAGTAGTCGGTCGCCGCGACCCAAAGGCGCAGGATTTCCGCGCCGAGCCGGTCCGAGACCTCCTGTGGCGCGATGACGTTGCCCTTCGACTTGGACATCTTCATGCCCTTGCCGTCGACGACGAAGCCGTGGGTCAAGAGCGCCTGGTAGGGCGCGCGGCCGTCGAGCGCGCAGCCGGTGAGCAGGCTCGAATGGAACCAGCCGCGGTGCTGGTCGGAGCCTTCGAGATAGAGGTCGGCCGGATAGCCGCACTCGTTCTTGTGCGAGCCGCGCATCACCGACCAGTGGGTCGTGCCCGAATCGAACCAGACGTCGAGCGTGTCGCTCGACTTGACGTAACGGGCCGCCTCGTCGCCGAGCAGTTCCTTCGGGTCGAGCGCGAACCAGGCCTCGATTCCGCCGGCCTCCACGCGCCGGGCCACCGCCTCGACGAGCTCCGGCGTGCGCGGATGCGGCTCGCCGGTCTCGCGGTCGAGGAAGAACGGAATCGGCACACCCCAGTTGCGCTGGCGCGAGACGCACCAGTCGGGCCGGTTGGCGATCATCGCCGAGAGGCGCGCCCTGCCCCAGGCCGGATAGAAGGCCGTCTCCTCGATCGCCCGCAGCGCGCTCTGGCGCAGGCTGGGCTGCCGGTCGCCGTCCATGCGCACGAACCACTGGGTCGTGGCGCGAAAGATGATCGGGGTCTTGTGCCGCCAGCAGTGCGGGTAACTGTGCTCGACCTTGGTATGCCGCAGGAGCACGCCCTTGAGCGCCAGTGTCTCGATGACCTTCGGATTGGCCTCCCAGACGCTCATGCCGGCGAAGAGCGGCGTGCCGGCGATGAAGCGGCCGTCGTCGCCGACCGGATTGTCGATCGGCAGGCCGTAGCGGCTGCCGACGTAGTAGTCGTCCGCGCCATGCGCCGGCGCCGTGTGCACGAGGCCGGTGCCGGCCTCCAGGGTCACGTGGTCACCGAGGATCATCGGCACCTCGCGTTCGAGGAACGGGTGCCTGAGCCGGAGCCCCTCGAGCTTCACGCCGATCGCCGATGCCACTACCTTGCCGTTCAGGCCGTAGGCGGCGAGACAGGTTTCCGCAAGATCGCGCGCGAGGATCAGGAGCCCCTTCTGCGTTTCGATCAGGTCATAGACGAAATCCGGATGCGCGCAAACCGCCTCGTTGGCCGGCAGCGTCCACGGCGTGGTCGTCCAGATCACCGCATAGGCCGGATGGCGGATGCCGATGCCGAAGATCTCGCGCAACCGGTCGAGGTCGGCGACCGGGAAGCCGACGTCGATGGCGTCCGAGCGCTTGTCCTCGTATTCGACTTCGGCCTCGGCGAGTGCCGAGCCGCAGTCGAGGCACCAGTTCACCGGCTTGAGGCCGCGGTAGAGATGGCCCGCCTGGCGCATCTTCTCCAGGGCGCGGATCTCGTCGGCCTCGGCCTTGAAGTTCATGGTCAGGTAGGGATTGTCCCAGTCCCCGAGAACGCCGAGGCGGATGAAGTCTTTCTTCTGCCGCTCGATCTGCTCAGCGGCGAAGGCACGGCAGAGGCGGCGCACCTCGTTGCCGTCGAGGTGCTTACCGTGCTTCTTCTCGATCTGGTGCTCGATGGGCAGGCCATGGCAGTCCCAGCCCGGCACGTACGGCGCGTCGAAGCCGGCGAGCGTCTTGGCCCGGACGATGATGTCCTTGAGGATCTTGTTCACCGCGTGGCCGATGTGGATGTCGCCGTTGGCGTAGGGCGGCCCGTCGTGGAGGACGAAGCGCGGCCGGCCCTTGGCCGCCTCGCGGATCTGTCGGTAGATCTTCTTCTCCTGCCATGCCTTCACCCAGGCCGGCTCTCGTTTCGCGAGGTCGCCGCGCATCGGGAACGGGGTGTCGGGCATGTTGAGGGTCGATTTGTAGTCAGCCATGGGGAAAAACCTTCAAGGCAAAGGACGCCGGGAAAGCGAAGGCGAAGCATGCAGGATGGTCATGCTCGGCCCTTCGCGTCCGCCGCGGTGAAATAGCGCTTCGTCGCCTCGACGTCACGGGCGATCTGCGCCGCCAGCGCCTCGAGCGAAGCGAACTTCATCTCGTCGCGCAGCTTGTGCAGGAAGTGCACGGTCAGATGCGCGCCGTAGATCTCCCGGTCGAAATCGAGCAGATGCACCTCGAGCACGGGCCTCGCGGCATCACCCAGGGTCGGGCGCACGCCGAGGCTGGCGGCGCCCGGCAGATGGCGCTTGTCGAGCCCGCTCACGGTCACGGCGAAGATGCCGGCGAGGGCGACACGCTTGCGCTTCAACTGGACGTTCGCGGTCGGCCAGCCGATGCGCCGGCCGATCTTGTCGCCATGGACGACGCGACCGGCGATCGCATAAGGCCGGCCGAGCAGGCGCGCCGCGTGTTCGAGATCGCCCGCGGCGAGCACCTTGCGCACCAGTGAGCTCGACACCCGCTCGCCGTCCAGATCGACGGTCGGCATCGCCTCAACGCCGAAGTTGTGCTCGATGCCGGCCTGTTGCAGGGTCGTGAAATCGCCGCCCCGGCCGCGGCCGAAGCGGAAATCGTCGCCGATGATCAAATGGCGCACGGCCAGCCCCCGGACCAGCAGGCGTTCGACGAAGTCATCGGCGGCGAGCGCCGCGAGCCGCGGCGTGAAATGGCAGACGTAGGTGCGATCGACGCCGCAGGCTTCGATCAGGGCGAGCTTTTCGCGCAGGCTGGTCAGCCGCGCCGGTGCCTGCTCCGGGGCGAACAGTTCGCGCGGGTGCGGCTCGAAGGTCATCACGGCGGAAGGCAGGCCGAGTTCGCGCGCCTTGGCGGTCAGGCGTTCGAGCAGCGCCCGATGGCCCAGGTGCAGGCCATCGAAGTTGCCGATGGCCAGCACCGTCGCAGCCGTTGCCCGCTCGGGAATGGTCCGGAAAACCTGCATGCCGTCCTGCCTGGGAAAAGTGCCGAATTATAGGGCCTGTCGCCGGGCGGCCGCCCGCAGACGCCCGGCAACGGCTGCCACCGCTCCTCAGGTCAGCTTGGAACGGGCGAGCGGAGGATTCTTGGCGAAGTAGCGCCGGATACCGCGCAGGATGGCCTCGGCCATCTGGTCCTGGTAACGCTCGTCGGTCAGCCGCGCCTCTTCTTCCGGGTTCGAGATGAAGGCGGTCTCGATGAGGATCGAGGGAATGTCCGGTGCCTTGAGCACCGCGAAGCCCGCCTGCTCGACGTGCGGCTTATGCAGGGTGTTGATGCGCCCCAGTTCGCCGAGGACGTCCCGGCCGAGTTTCAGGCTGTCGTTGATCGTGGCGGTCTGGGACAGGTCGAGCAGCGTGCGCGCGAGGTGCGGATCCTTGACCGCGTAATTGACGCCGCCGATGAGATCGGCGGCGTTCTCCTTCTGCGCCAGCCAGCGCGCCGCCGAAGACGAGGCGCCGTTTTCGGAGAGCACGAAGACGCTCGATCCGCGCGCCGTGGGTTTGATGAAGGCGTCGGCATGCACCGAAACGAACAGGTCGGCACGCACGCGCCTCGCTTTCTGCACGCGCTGGTGCAAGGGGATGAAGTAATCGCCGTCGCGGGTCAGCATCGTGCGCATGTTCGGCTCGGCGTCCATCTTCGCCTTGAGCCGGCGCGCGATCGAGAGCGTGACGTCTTTCTCATAGCTGCCGCGGCGGCCGATGGCGCCCGGATCTTCGCCGCCGTGGCCGGGATCGATGACCACGGTGACGAGCCGCGCGATATCGGCGCGCTCCTGCGCCCGCGGGGCTTCTTCGCGCGCGGGCTTCTCCTCCCTGCCATCGAGGAGTGCCAGGAGCGGATCGGGCTCCTCTGCCGGATAGAGATCGACCACCAGGCGGTGGCCGTACTCGCCGACCGGCGCCAGCGAGAACACCTGCGGCTTCACTTCGGCCTTGAGTTCGATGACCAGGCGCACCACGCCGGGCCGGTTGCGGCCGGCGCGGATCAGCTTGATGTAGGGATCGGTCTCGGCGATCTTGCCCGGCAGGCTGCCGAGCACGGAATTGAATTCGACGCCTTCGAGATCCAGCACCATGCGGTGCGGATCCTTGAGCAGCAGTTGGGAAAACTGGATCGGCCGGTCGTGCTCGATGGTGATGCGCGTGTAGTCGCGGGCAGGCCAGACGCGCACGCCGAGTACGGTCGGCTGGGCCGTGGCGAGCGCCTGCCGGACCGGCGTGACGGAGAGCGTCAGGATGGCGGCCGCGTAGCGGAGGACATCGCGGCGGGAGGAGCGAAATTCGTCAGACATCGCCGCCCCCGCTCGCTCTCTGCCGTGACGACGGCGAGCCGCCCGTCACCCTCGACCACGAGCCGGATCCGCAGGTCCGCCGCCGGCACATGGGGCGCAGCCCGCTCCGGCCATTCGACCACGCAGACGCCCCGACCGTCGAAGTATTCGTCCAGACCCGCATCGAGATATTCTTCCGGCTGATTGAGCCTATAGAAATCAAAGTGATACAAGTTTAATCCAGAAACTACATGAATTTCAACCAGCATGTAGGTGGGGCTTTTCACCGGACCGGTCTCACCGAGCGCGCGCAGAAGGCCGCGAACGAGCGTGGTCTTGCCCGCGCCGAGGTCGCCATCGAGATGAATGACGAGGCCCGGTTCGACGATGCGGGCGAGCGCGGCGCCGAGCGCGAGCGTGGCGGCTTCGTCGGCCAGAATGATGTTCATAATCGCGTATGGATTCCGAAAACTCGCGTGCGCTCGCGGAACGCATCAAGGCGTGGGGACGGGAACTCGGCTTCGCGGCGGTGCGCATCGCCGCCCCGGATCTGCCGCGTGCGGAAGCGGGCCTCGCGGCCTGGCTCGATGCCGGCTTCCACGGCGAAATGAATTATATGGCCGCGCACGGCACCAAGCGCGCGCGGCCGCGGGAACTCCTGCCGGGCACGCGCTCGGTCATCGTCGCGCGCATGGACTACCGGCCCGACGCAGCCGACGCCGAGGCCAATCTCGCCGAGCCGGCGCGCGCCTATGTGTCGCGCTACGCGCTCGGCCGCGACTACCACAAGGTGCTGCGCGCGCGACTACAGAAGCTCGCCGGGCGCATCACCGCCGAGGTCGGCCCTCATGCCTGCCGCGTCTTCGTCGATTCGGCGCCGGTGATGGAGGTCGAGCTGGCGGCCCGGGCCGGCCTCGGCTGGCGGGGCAAGCACACGCTGTTGCTCACGCGCGAAGGCGGCTCGTGGTTCTTCCTCGGCGAACTCTTCACCGATCTGCTGTTGCCCCCCGACCCGCCGGTGACGGATCACTGCGGACACTGCCGCGCCTGCCTCGACGCCTGCCCCACCGGCGCCATCGTCGCCCCGTGGCGTCTCGATGCGCGTCGATGCATCTCCTACCTGACGATCGAGCATCCGGGCAGCATCCCCGAGGAACTGCGCCCGCTGATCGGCAACCGCATCTACGGCTGCGACGACTGCCAGCTCTTCTGCCCGTGGAACCGCTTCGCCCCGGTGACCCGCGAACGCGACTTCGCGCCGCGCCATGCGCTCGACACGGCGACGCTCGTGGAACTGTTCGGCTGGTCAAACTCAGCCTTCGTAACACGCCAGGCAGGATCGCCGATCCTGCGCATCGGCCACGAGCGCTGGCTGCGCAACATCGCCGTGGCGCTCGGCAACGCGCCGACGACGCCCGAGGTCATCGCCGCGCTCGAGGCCCGGCGCGACGACGAATCGCCGCTCGTGCGCGAACACGTACGCTGGGCGCTCACGCGCCACGGGAGGACTTAGGCGATGACCGGCCGGACCCGCGACGCCGCCAGCTTCGCGCGCCGGCGCGCCTCGTCGGTCGTGTCGGCGCAGGCGACGGCGACGCCCATGCGCCGTTTGACGTAGCTTTCCGGCTTGCCGAACAGGCGCAGGTCGGACTCGGGCACGGCGAGCGCCTCGGCGACGCCCTCGAAGGCGATGCCCCTGGCCTCGAGGCCGCCGTAGATGACGGCCGAGGCGCCGGGCCGGCGCAGGCTCACGTCCACCGGCAGGCCGAGGATGGCGCGCGCGTGCAGCTCGAACTCCGAGAGGCGCTGCGTCGCCAGGGTCACGAGGCCGGTGTCGTGCGGGCGCGGGCTGACCTCGGAGAACCACACCCGGTCGCCGCGGACGAAGAGCTCGACACCGAAGATGCCGCGACCGCCGAGCGCGCCGGTCACCTTGCGCGCGATCTCGCGCGCGCTTGCGAGCGCCGCCGGCGACATGGCCATCGGCTGCCAGGATTCGACGTAATCGCCATTCACCTGGACGTGGCCGATCGGCTCGCAGAAATGCGTTTCGATCTCTCCGCCAGCCCCGGGGGCGCGCACGGTGAGCTGGGTGATCTCGTAGTCGAAGTCGATGAAGCCCTCGACGATCACGCGGCCGAGGCCGACACGGCCGCCGGACTGTGCGTAGTGCCAGGCCGCCTCGACGTCGGCGGCCGTTTTCACGAGCGACTGTCCCTTGCCCGAAGACGACATCACGGGCTTGACCACGCAGGGATAACCCACGCCGTCACCGTTCGCGCCCTCGATCGCGGTCCGCAACTCGGCGAGCGAATCGGCGAAGCGGTACGGCGAGGTCGGCAGGCCGAGCTCCTCGGCCGCTAGCCGGCGGATGCCCTCGCGGTTCATGGTCAGCTGCGCGGCGCGCGCCGTCGGGATGATTTCCGTCCGGCCTTCCTTCTCGATCTCGACGAGCGTCGCGGTGGCGATGGCCTCGATCTCGGGGACGACGAGATGCGGGCGCTCAGCCTCGATCACCGCGCGCAGCGCGGCGCCGTCGGTCATGGCGATCACGTGGCTGCGGTGGGCGACCTGCATCGCCGGCGCGTCGGCGTAGCGGTCGATGCCGATCACTTCGCAGCCAAGCCGCTGGAGCGCGATGACGACTTCCTTGCCGAGTTCGCCGCAGCCGAGCAGCATGACCTTGGTCGCCGAGGGCGAGAGCGGCGTGCCGATTCGCGTCATGTTCATTCGCCCGTGACCATCGGCCGCGAGGGGTCGGCGCACCACTCGCTCCACGAGCCCGGATAGAGCTTGGAGCCGGAGAGGCCGGCGATCTCCATCGCCAGCAGGTTGTGGCAGGCGGTGACGCCCGAGCCGCACTGTTGCACGACCCGGCCCGGATCGCGGCCCGCGAGCAGCGCGGTGAATTCGGCGCGCAGTTCGTCCGCCGGCTTGAAATAGACGCCGGCGTCGTCGAGGTTGTCGAAATAGAAGCGGTTGACCGCGCCGGGGATGTGGCCGCCGACCGGATCGAGCGTTTCCTCCTCGCCGGTGAAGCGTTCGGGCGCACGGGCGTCGAGGATGAGGTCGTCGCGCGAGCCGAGGATGGCGAGGACATCGTTCACCGAAACGGCCATTGGCTGCACGCGGGGCACGAACGTCGTCGGCGTCACGTTCGGCACCTCGGTCACCAGCGGCTGTTTCGCGCGCCGCCAGGCAGCCAGGCCGCCATCGAGCACCGCGACGCGCTCGTGCCCGAGCCAGCGCAGCATCCACCACAGCCGTGCGGCGAAGACGCCGCCCTCGTTGTCGTAGGCGACGACCTGGGTGTCCGGACCGACACCGCATTCGCCCATGCGCCGGGCGAACGCCTCCGGCGCGGGCAGCGGATGACGGCCGTTGCTGCCGGTCTTCTCGCCGGACAGATCGCGGTCGAGATGCAGGAAGATCGCACCGGGAATGTGGCCCTTGGCGTAAGCCCGCTCGCCGTAGCCGATGTCCTGGAGGTCGTGGCGGCAGTCGAAGATGCGCCAGTCCGGATCGCCGATATGAGCGGCGAGTTCCTCCGCGCTGACCAGCGTGGTGCTCACGCCGCGTCCTCGGAAGCCAGCCAGGCGCGCGCCTCGTCCTCGTCCTCGAACACGCGCAGGTCCGCGGAGACGAAGAGCTGCTCGAGCCAGGCGCTCCAGGTCACCCACTGGCTGTGGGTGAGCACGGCGATGCGGCGGAAGTCGCCGCCATGGGTGCGCGAGAACTTGATCTCCTCCCAGGCCATGTCGACCGTGAAGTCCGCCATCTCGCGCAGGTCGAAGAGCAGGTCCGGCGTGTCACCGCGGCTGAGTCTCGCCAGCACGACGTCCTCGAACTCCTGGAAGTCGGCGAGCGTGAATTCGCCGAGCACCGTGACGGTGATCAGCGGGCCGTTCTCTTCGGTGGTGATCATCGACGGCCCTCCGGCAGGTGACCGGCCATGATCCGCCGGTAGAACTCGTGGAAGTGCTGCATGCCGTCCTCCATCGGCGACTGATAGGGGCCGACTTCGTTCCTGCCCTGCTTGAGGAGCGCGTAGCGGCCGCGGTCCATGCGCTCGCCGATGTCGTCGTCCTCGATGGCCGTCTCCATGTAGGCGGCCTGCTCGGCCTTGACGAACTCGGGCTCGAAGAGGGCGATGTCCTCGGGATAGTAGAACTCGACGACGTTGAGGGTCTTCTGCACGTCCTGCGGGATCAGCGTCGAGACGACCAGCACGTGCGGGTACCACTCGACCATGATGTTCGGGTAATAGGTGAGCCAGACCGCGCCCTGCTTCGGCAGCTCGCCGCCGTAGTAGTCGAGCACGGCCTTGTGCCAGCGGGCGTAGGTCGGGCTGCCGGGCTTGGCCAGCGAGGTGATGCCGACCTTCTGCACCGAGTACCACTCGGCGAACTGCCAGGTCAGGTCGTCGCAGGTGACGAAGTTGCCGAGGCCCGGGTGATAGGGCACGACGTGATAGTCCTCGAGATAGACCTCGATGAAGGTCTTCCAGTTGTAGTTGCAGTGGTGCAGTTCGACGTGATCGAGCCGGTAACCGCTGAAATCGAATTCGGCGGCGACCTTCATGCCCGCGAGATCGGCATTGGCCGAGCGCGGGCCCTTGAAGAGCAGGCCGTGCCAGCTTTCGAGCCTGACCTTGTCGAGATTCAGGCAGGGGTTGGCCGGGAAATGCGGCGCGCCGATCAGTTGGCCTTCGGTATCGTAGGTCCAGCGGTGGATCGGGCAGACGATGGTCTTGTCGGCGGTGCCCGAGCCCTGGAGCATGATCGCCTGGCGATGGCGGCAGACGTTCGACATCAGGTAGACGCCGTCCGGCTGGCGGACGAGGATGTGCGAATGGTCGGTCCATTCGGTCGAACGGTAGTTGTAGATTTCCGGCACCATCAGCTCGTGGCCGACGTACCCGGGACCGGCATCGAAGATGAGCTTCTTCTCCAGCTCGAAGAGCTTCTCGTCGAAATACCACTCGACGGGGAACTGGGAAACGCCGGGGGAAAGTGCGGCGCGGCTCGCGATGTCGGACATGATTCCCAACCTCCAGAAAAACGCGGAAACCGGAAACGGACGATGACGGCAAATCGGTCGAAACATGCCCCGTGCGGGGCAGTTGCCAGTATAGCCAATGTCCCCCGAAATTGACCCGAAACCTTGGCTTGGAGTATCTTTTGCCATTTTCTCCGAGCCGATTTCCATGGCTGAATCCCGCCAGCCCGATTCTCCCGCGAGCCCCGGCGAAAACGCTCCCGCACCTTCGTTCGAAGCCGCCCTCGCGGAACTCGAGACCATCGTCCAGTCCATGGAGGCAGGCGCAGCGCCACTCGAGGAGGCGCTCTCGGCCTACGCGCGCGGCATTGCCCTGCTCAGGCAGTGCCAGGACACCCTCGCCACCGCAGAACGGCGTGTCCGCATCCTCGAGGAAGGTCTGCTGCGCGACTTCGATCCCGGCGAGGAAACGGCCGGCAGTGAGTGACATGGATTTCGCTTCCTGGATGGCGGCCGTCCAGAACCGGACCGAGGCTGCTCTCGATCGCTTCCTGCCGGCGGCCGACATTGCCCCGGTCCGCCTTCACTCGGCGATGCGCTATGCCGTGCTCGGCGGCGGCAAACGCATCCGCCCGCTGCTCTGCCACGCCGCCGGCGAAATCTTCGCTGCACCGGCGGCGCTTCTCGACGCTTCGGCCAGCGCCGTCGAGCTGATTCACGCCTATTCGCTGGTGCACGACGATCTGCCGTGCATGGACGACGACGTGCTCCGGCGCGGCAAGCCGACCTGCCATGTGGAATACGACGAAGCGACGGCGCTACTCACCGGCGATGCCTTGCAGACACTCGCCTTTCAGGTGCTCGCCGATCAAGGCGCCACGCCGCCGATGATCTCGCTGCTCGCGCACGCGGCCGGCTCGCGCGGCATGGCCGGCGGCCAGGCCATCGATCTCGCCGCCGTCGGCAAGACGCTCAGCGTCGAGGAGCTGGAATTCATGCATGTGCACAAGACCGGCGCGCTGATCCGCGCCGCGGTGCTTCTCGGCGCGCAGGCCGGCCATGCGGACGACCGCTCGCTTCTCGCACTCGGCCACTTCGCCGGCCGGGCGGGCCTGCTCTTCCAGGTCGTCGACGACATCCTCGATGCCGAGGCGAGCACGGCTACGCTCGGCAAGACCGCCGGCAAGGACGCGGCACGCAACAAACCCACTTACGTGAGCCTGCTCGGGATCGCCGGCGCGAAACGCATGGCGGCCGAACTCCGGGCCGAGGCCAAGGCGGCGCTGGCACCATTCGGCGATCGAGCCGGACGCCTCGGCCAGCTGACCGACTACATCGTCGAACGAAGCTTCTGATGCCTTATCCGCTGCTTGAATCCATCAACGATCCCGCCGATCTCAGGAAGCTGCCGCGCGAAGCGCTGCCGACGCTGGCGAAGGAGCTACGCGCTTTCCTCATCGAATCGGTTTCGAAGACCGGCGGGCATCTGTCGTCGAACCTCGGCACCGTCGAACTGACCATCGCGCTCCACTACGTCTATGACACGCCGGAGGACCGGCTCGTCTGGGACGTCGGCCACCAGACCTACGGCCACAAGGTGCTCACAGGACGGCGCGAGGGCATGGCCCGGCTGCGCATGAAGGACGGCATCGGCGGCTTTCCGCGGCGCTCGGAGAGCATCTACGACACCTTCGGCGTCGGCCACTCCTCGACCTCGATCTCGGCGGCGCTGGGCATGGCCGTCGCGGCGCGCAACAAGGGCGAGGACCGGCGGATCGTCGCGGTGATCGGCGATGGCGCCATGTCCGCCGGTCAGGCCTTCGAAGCGCTCAACAACGCAGGCGTCGAGGACGCCAACCTGCTCGTCGTCCTCAACGACAACGACATGTCGATCTCGCCGCCCGTCGGCGCGCTCAACAAGTACCTCGCCCGCCTGCTCTCGGGACGCACGTTCAATGCCGCCCGCCGCGCCGGCGAGAAGGTCCTGTCGATGGCGCCGCCGCTCCTGGAGCTCGCCAACCGCGTCGAAGAGCACGTCAAGGGCATGTTCGTGCCGGGCACGCTGTTCGAGGAGTTCGGCTTCAACTACATCGGCCCGATCGACGGCCACGATCTCGAATCGCTGATCCCTACGCTCGAAAACCTGCGCCGACTGAACGGTCCCCAGTTCCTCCACGTGGTCACGCGCAAGGGCCAAGGCTACAAGCTCGCCGAATCGGACCCCGTGCTCTACCACGGCGTCTCCACCTTCGATTCCGCCAACGGCATCCAGTCCGGCAAGGGCGGCGGCAAGCTCACCTACACCCAGGTCTTTGGCGACTGGCTCTGCGATATGGCCCGGGAAGACCCGCGGCTCATCGGCATCACCCCGGCGATGCGCGAGGGCTCGCGCCTCGTGCGCTTCGCCGAGGAGTTTCCGGACCGCTACCACGACTGCGGCACCGCCGAACAGCCCGCCCTCACTTTCGCCGCCGGGCTCGCCCTCGAGTGCCTGCATCCGTGGTTGTCGATCTCTTCCACCTTCGCCCAACCCGCCTCCACCACGATCCGGCGCGAACTCACACCACACCCCCCGCACGAGCTGCTCGCTC
>CAZGYD010000049.1:0-41098 GCA_964530115.1 uncultured Rhodocyclaceae bacterium
ATGCGGCCCATCCACTCGGCATCGCGGCTGGCGAGGTAATCGTTCACCGTGACGATGTGCACACCCTTGCCGGTCAGGGCATTGAGGTAGGCGGGCAGGGTCGCGACCAGGGTCTTGCCCTCGCCGGTGCGCATCTCGGCGATCTTGTTGTCGTTGAGCACCATACCGCCGATCAGCTGGACGTCGAAATGGCGCATGCCCAGGGTGCGCTTGCCGGCCTCGCGAACCACGGCAAAGGCTTCCGGCAACAGGTCATCGAGCGCTTCGCCGTTGGCCAGGCGGGACTTGAATTCGTCGGTCTTGGCGCGAAGCTGCTCGTCGGTGAGCGGCTCGATGGAGGGCTCGAGAGCGTTGATCCGGCCGACGACCTGGGAATACTGTCGTATCAGCCGATCGTTGCGGCTGCCAAAAATCTTCTTGAGAAGGCCGGAAATCATGGAATGGCCGCCTGTTTCAGCAAAGGCGGCATTCTAGCATGGCGGGACATTCCGCCCGCCGGGGGAGCGCGACGCTACCGGTGTTCTCCCGCCTTTGCCATCTGCAGGAAACGGTTGGGATTCTGGGGCTGGCCCTTCACGCGAACCTCGAAATGCAGGTGCGGACCGGTCGACCGGCCGGTGTTGCCCACTTCGGCAATGACCTGGCCACGCTTGACGATCGTTCCCGGCTTGGCCAAGACTTTGGAACAATGCGCATAACGCGTGGAAAGCTCGTTGCCATGATCGACTTCCACGACGTGGCCATAGGTCGGATGCTTCTCGACATTGGTGACGATGCCCGCAGCCGCGGCCTTGATCGGCGTGCCGACCTCGGCCGGGAAATCGACCCCTTCGTGCAGCGCCATCTCGCCGGTGAAAGGATCCGCCCGCCAGCCGAAACTGGAAGCCAGCCAGGCTGACTCGAGGGGCAAGGTCGTCGGCAGCTGGTTCTTGCGGATCCGTTCTTCCAGCAGCCGCGACTCGAGCAGGCCAAGCACGTCGCTCTTGGCATCGAGCTGCCGGCCGAGCGCATCGAGCGCCTGCTTCAAGTCCTCCGGCGTCATCGGCGTGGACTGGATCAGCGGCCCGCCACGACCCTCCCTGGCGGCGGGCGGCTTGATCTCGCTCCCCTTCGCGCCCGCCAGATTGGCGAGCCGCTCGCCGAGCGAGTCGAGACGGAGCAGCTGCGCCTGCATCTGGCCAAGCCGCACCGCCATGGCGTTGATGTTCTCCCTGACGAACTCGTTGGTCGCGCGGAGCTCTTCCGCCGTGACCTCACGAAGGATGTTCTGCAGGAAGGGCAGCCGGATCTCCGCGGCGTGCCGCACCGTGAGATAGGTGAACAACGAAGACAAACCCAAGATGGCAAACAGGAGCACGGCCATCGCACCGACGATGAGGCGTGGCGTCAGGACGATGGTCTTTGCCGTTGCCAGCCGGTTGGATACGAGAATAACATGCATGTCCCTGGTCCTCTCCTTCGGTCGCCAAGCCATGCGCACCATGCGCGGCGCGTCACGCACCCTCGAAGACTGCCTGTCCGCCGATGCCGGACTCGCCCGGCTGTCGGCCCATGCCCGTCGCCTGTTGCATTTCCAGGCCGTTTTCGAATCCGCGACTCCGTTGGCGCGTCAGGCCCGGGTCGCCAATCTCAAGTCGGGGAAGGTCGTCATCCACGCCGCGAACGGCGCTGTCGCCGCCAAGCTCAGGCAAGTCGCTCCGCGGCTGGTTTCTGTTTTCAGTTCAGAGGGCGCCGAGGTTACCGGAATCGACATCAAGGTGCAACCCGGCACCGCCACCCCGCCGACCATGGCGCACAAAGCCCGCACGGCCATTGGCTCGAAACAGAAGCAGGCACTCACGTTGCTGCTCGAGGGCCTGCCGGAGGGGTCACCGCTGAGGTCCGCGCTGACGCGCCTGCTGAAAAACACCTGACGAGTGACCGGCGCGCAGCCGGTGGAGCCCATGTCAGAGTACGACGACGCGCTCGAGGAACATCAAGGCCAGGACGACCAGAACGACGATCAGGGCGTACTTGGTGATGCGGCCCGCCAGAAGCAGGTAGCGCTTGTCGCCCGTGAAAAGGTAGGCGACGATTCCTGCCCCGATGGCGATGGCCGTCAGCAGGCCGACGATGCGCAGGACGAGCACTCAGGCCGCCTGGGGATAAAGATTGAGGACGGTTTCCGGCAGTCCATCCTCACGTTCGAACGTCGCCCATTCCCAGGCGCTCGCGTCGGACAGCAGTGCCCGCAACAACTGATTGTTGAGCGCATGGCCGGACTTGTGCGCCGAAAAGGCGCCGAGGAGCGGGTGGCCCGCGAGATAGAGATCGCCAATGGCATCGAGGAGCTTGTGGCGCACGAACTCGTCGGGAAGCCTGAGGCCCTCGGCATTGAGGACGCGGTACTCATCCATGACGATGGCGTTGTCGAGGCTGCCGCCGAGCGCGAGCCCCTGCGAGCGCAGGGCTTCGACATCCTGGGTGAAACCGAAGGTCCGGGCCCGGGCGATGTCGCGGACGTAGGAGTCGTCGGCAAAATCCATTTCCACCCGGGTGCCGGACTGGTCGACCGCCGGATGGTTGAAGAGGATGGAAAACGAGAGGCGGAAGCCGTTGTACGGCTCGAGCCGCGCCCATTTGTCGCCGTCACGGACCTCGACGGCACGGAGCACGCGGATGAACCGCTTCGGCGCATCCTGTTCGACGATTCCGGCCGACTGGAGCAGGAAAACGAACGGCCCTGCCGAGCCGTCCATGATCGGGATCTCCGGCGCATCGACATCGACATAGAGATTGTCGATTCCCAGTCCGGCCAGCGCCGACATCAGGTGTTCGACGGTGGCAAGCTTTACCCCGTCCTTCTCGAGGCAGGAGGCCATCCGCGTGTCGCCGACGCCGTAGGGGTCGGCCTTGAGCTCCACCGGTGGATCGACATCGACGCGGCGAAAGACGATACCCGTCCCGGGCGCTGCAGGACGGAGCATCATGGTCACCTTGACGCCGGAATGCAGTCCGACGCCCGTGGCCCGGGTAACCGACTTGATGGTGCGCTGTTTGAGCATTCGGCGTGGCATGGGCGCGGCAAGTGTGCCGGCGGACGAAATGTTAACGCAATTGAGCTTGATCAGGACGGCGCCGTTCCGGGAGGCGAATGCCGGAACGGCACCGACTGCCGACGCTCAATCGGCCTGTTTGATCAGAAAGGCCGGGATGTCGTAGCGGTCCATGCCGCTTTCGACCATCGCCCGCACGGCGGCATTGCGCGTCCGCCCCGAGGTAAAGACATCGGGAATCTGGGTTCCGGCATCGTGGGGAGCGACCGGTTCGGCGAAGAAACGGTCGTCCGTGCCGGTGCGCAGCCCCGCGGTCTCGATGCGCTCGAGGCGGGGCTTGGCCGCCACCTTTGCCCCGAGTCCCGTCGCCACGACGGTGACGCGCAGTTGATCCTCCATGCCGTCGTCGAACACGGTGCCGAAGATGACCGTCGCCTCTTCGTGCGTGTAGGCCTTGATCGTGTTCATGACTTCGTGCACTTCCTTCATGCCCAGGCTGCGGCTGGCCGTGATGTTCACCAGGACGCCGCGGGCGCCGGAGAGTTCGACGCCTTCCAGCAGCGGGCTGGCCACCGCCGCTTCGGCCGCCAGGCGGGCGCGGTCCACGCCGGCCGCGACGCCTGAGCCCATCATCGCCTTGCCCATCTCGCCCATGACCGTGCGGACGTCCTCGAAGTCCACGTTGACCAGGCCGGGAACGTTGATGATCTCGGCGATGCCGCCCACGGCGTTGCGCAGCACGTTGTCGGCAGCCATGAACGCATCCTGCATGCTCACGTCGTCACCGAGCACCTCCAGCAGCCGCTCGTTGAGAATGACGATCAGCGCGTCGACGTATTCTTGCAACTGCGCCAGCCCCTCTTCGGCGATGCGCATGCGCTTGCCCTCGAAGACGAACGGCTTGGTCACCACGGCGACGGTAAGGATGCCTTTCTCCCTGGCCACCTGGGCGACGATCGGCGCCGCGCCCGTGCCGGTCCCCCCGCCCATGCCCGCAGTGATGAAGACCATGTGGGCGCCATCGAGCACCTCGGCGATCCGCTCGCGCTCGTCGAGCGCGAGATTGCGCGCGCGCTCGGGCTTGCCGCCTGCGCCCTGCCCCGGGCCGAGCTGGAGCTTGATTCCGGCCGACGACAGCTTGAGCGCCTGGGCGTCGGTATTGCAGCAGATGAACTCGACGCCCTGCACCCCTTCGCGGATCATGTGCTCGACGGCATTGCCGCCCGCGCCGCCGACGCCGATGACCTTGATCACGGTCGCGCCGGGCTCCTGGTCGATGATTTCAAACATGTTCGCCTCCTTGTGGTGTTGCCGTTGCCAAACGATGAATGCGGAGTTCCACCGCAGCGTCCTTCCGTCAAAAGTTCTTGCCGAACCACGCCCGCATGCTGGCGAGCGTCTGCCGCCACGTCATCGGCCCCTTGGCCTTCTGACCGCGCTTTTTCTGTGCCATGCCTTCCATGAGCAGCCCCACGGCCGTCGCATGGCGCGGATTGCGCACGATGTCCCGCAGGGCGCCGTCGTAGCGGGGCATGCCCACCTTGACCGTGTTGTGGAAAATTTCTTCGCCGAGTTCGACCATTCCCGGCATCGTCGAGGAGCCACCCGTGATGACGATCCCCGCACGCAACAGCCTCTCGTAGCCGCTGCGCGCGAGTTCCTCCTGGACCATCTGGTAGATCTGCTCGATGCGCGGCTCGATGAAACCGGCGAGTGTCTGCCGCGACATCTGTGACGAAGGCCGGTCGCCAACGCCGGGCACCTCGATCATCTCCTCCGGATCAGCGAGTTGCTGGAGGGCGACGCCGTAGCGAATCTTGATTTCCTCGGCGTCCGGCGTCGAGGTACGCAGGGCGATGCCGATGTCCGAGGTGATCTGGTCTCCGGCGATCGGGATCACGGCCGTGTGTCTTATCGCGCCCTGGGTAAACACCGCGATATCCGTGGTACCGCCGCCGATGTCGACCAGGCAGACGCCGACGTCCTTCTCGTCGTCGGTCAGCACGGCCATTCCCGAGGCCAGCGGTTGGAGCACCAGATCGACGACCTCGAGCCCGCAGCGGCGCACGCACTTGACGATGTTCTGCACCGCGGTCACCGCACCCGTGACCAGATGCACCTTGACCTCGAGCCGCCGCGCATCCATGCCGATCGGCTCCTTGACGCCGTCCTGGCCGTCGACGATGAATTCCTGCACGAGCGTGTGCAGGATCTGGTCGTCCGCCGAAATGGGCGTCGCGTTGGCGGCCTCGATGGCGCGTTCGACGTCGTACTGCGTGACCTCCTTTTCGCGCACGACGGTCATGCCGTTGGAATCCTTGCTCTTGATGTGCGCGCCGGCGATCCCGGTATAGACCTCCCTGACCTTGCAGCCGGCCATCAGTTCGACTTCCTGCACCGCCCGGGAGATGGCGTTGACCGTTTCCTCGATGTTCACGACGACACCCCGGCGCAGGCCGCGCGAGGGCTGGCTGCCGATGCCGAGCACCGAAAGCCGCCCTTCGGCGTCCAGCTCCGCCACCATCGCCACGATCTTCGACGTGCCGATGTCGAGTCCGACGATCAGATCTCCCCTGTTGTCCTTGCTCATGATCTGGATTGCAGCCTCAGTGTGAAGCCGTTGGGATAACGCATGTCGGCGACCGCGGCGCCCGTCGCCTTCAGCCGCTCGAGCGCCGGTCCGTACCAGGCGACGAAGCGTGCCAGGCGCTCCGCAATCGAGTGCTTCGCCTCGTCGCGGCCAAGCTCGACCAGCACCCCGCTGTCGAGCCGGACCTGCCAGGCTTCGCGGCTGGAAAGCACGACGGCTTCGGGCCGACGGCCGATCTCTGCGAGCACCTTTTCAAATTCCCGATACCGCTCGAGGAGCCGCGGCGCCGAGCCCTCGGGCCCGGCGAAGGATGGCAATGCCGCCTGGGTCGCGGCAGCGAACAACTCGCCGCGATCATTGACCAGCCGCGACTCGCCATCGGCCTGCTTCCAGCGGGCAACGGCCACGTGTTCCTCGATGGCGAGCTCCAGGCCCTCGGGCCAGAGCCGGCGCACCTCGGCGCGGCGAACCCATGGCAGTTTCTCGAACGTCGTTCGCACCTCGTCGAGGCGCACGGTGAAGAAATTGCCGCCCGGCACGGCCCGGGCAGCCTGTTCGAGCTGCGCAGCGGTGACCTGCTCCAGCGGGCCGCTGACGACGATCTCGCGCAGCGGGAACACCGGCAGGCGCTGGAATGCCGTGACCGCCGACCAGGCCAATGCGGCGACCGCGAAGACGATCAGCACGTCGGCGACGAGGTTCATGAGCACGGGCCGATCCCAGAAGCCCTCTTCTGCGGCGCCTTCCGCCGGCCTGGGATTCCTTGTCTTCCTAGCCATAGCGCGCCGCCTCCAGCACCTCGACCACGAGCCGCTCGAAGCTCAGCCCCGCCGCCCGTGCGGCCATGGGCACCAGGGAATGATCGGTCATCCCCGGGGCCATGTTCGCCTCCAGGCAATGTGCGCGCCCGTGCTCGTCGAGCATGATGTCGATCCGCCCCCAACCCCGCCCGCCGAGGATGGAAAACGCCGCCATGGCGAGTTCTCGCATCTCGCGCTCGGCCTCCCCGGACAGGCCGCTGGGGATCAGATAGCGGGTGTCATCGCGAAAGTACTTGGCTTCGTAGTCGTAGTAGTCGGTCGCCGGCACGATCCGGATCACCGGCAGCGCCCGATCGCCGAGAATGCCGACCGTAAATTCGCCGCCGGCCAGGAAACGTTCGGCAATCACCAGACTGTCGTACTTCGCGGCCAAGGCGAAGGCTGCCGGCAACTCCTCAGCTCTGCGCACCTTGGTGATGCCGATGCTCGACCCCTCGTTCGCCGGCTTGACGAACAGGGGCAATCCCAGTCGATCGACCACCGCCTGCCAATCAACACCGTCCTTGAGGACCACGCATTCCGGCACCGGAATGCCCGCCGCCTGCCAGCACAGTTTGCTGCGCCACTTGTCCATCGCCAGTGCCGAGGCCAGGACGCCGCTGCCCGTGTAGGGCATGCGCATCAGGTCGAGTGCGCCCTGCAGACGGCCGTCTTCACCGCCACGGCCGTGCAGGGCCACGAACACACGATCGAAGCGCTCCGCACGCAGGTCGGCGAGGGCGCGGGCGGCGGGATCGAAGGGGTGGGCGTCGACGCCGGCGCGCCGGAGCGCCGCGAGCACGGCTTCTCCGCTCTTCAGCGAAACTTCGCGCTCCGCCGAATCGCCGCCGTACATCACCGCCACCCTGCCCAGACTCACGCTGCCTCTCCCACGATCCGCACTTCGCGCACCAGCTCGATGCCGAACTGCTGGCGCACCTCGGCCTGAATCCGGCCGATCAGCTGTTCTATCGCAGCGGCGCTGGCCCTGCCCCCCGGATTAACGATGAAATTCGAATGCTTTTCGGAAACCCGCGCGCCATCGATTTCCAGGCCCTTCAGGCCGGCGGCCTCGATCAGCCGGGCCGCGTGGTCGCCGGGCGGATTGCGGAACACCGAACCGGCGTTGGGCAGATCGAGCGGCTGGCTGGAGAGGCGCTTGTCGAGGAGTTCGGCAATGCGCGCACGGGCGGCTTCGGTATCTCCTTCCGGCAGGCGCAGCCAGGCCGCGGCGAAGAGCTCGTCGGTCGCCCGGCGAAGTCCGACATGCCGGTAGCCGATTTCGAACTCGTCCGGACCACGCTCGACGAGGTTGCCGTGGCGGTCCAGCATCAGCGCACGATCGACATGCTGCCATGTCTCACCGCCGTAGCAGCCCGCGTTCATCGCCAGCGCGCCGCCGAATGTGCCGGGAATGCCGGCGAGAAATTCCACGCCGACCCGACCGGACGCGGCAGCGAACCGTGCGACCTTGGGGCTGGCCACGCCGGCTTCGACGTAAAGCCTGCCGTCGGCATCGAAGCGGATGACGTTGAGCGCCCCGTGAGTGAACACGACGGTGCCGTCGAAGCCGCCGTCGCGTACGAGCAGGTTGCTGCCGAGGCCTACGGCGAGCAGCGGCTCGTCCGGGCGCAGACGCTTCAGGAACGCGGCCAGGTCGGCGAGATCGGCCGGGAAGTATGCACGCGCCGCGGGGCCGCCGGCCCGCCAGGAGACGTGCTCCTTCATCGGCTCGTTCTGCACCAGCCGGCCGCGAAGCTCAGTCATGGGCGATCCTCCCCGGCACGGTGCCGATCGAGCCGGCGCCCATGGTGATCACCACGTCGCCGTTGCGCGCCGTGGCCATGATCGCCCTCGGCATGTCGGCGATGCTCTCGACGAACACGGGCTCGACCTTGCCGGCGACGCGCACGGCGCGGGCCAGCGTGCGGCCGTCCGCCGCGACGATCGGGCTTTCCCCGGCCGGATAAACCTCGGCCAGGAGCAGCGCGTCGACCGTGGAAAGAACCTTGACGAAATCCTCGAAGCAGTCCCGCGTGCGGGTGTAGCGGTGAGGCTGGAAGGCGAGCACGATGCGCCGGCCCGGAAACGCGCCGCGGGCGGCGGCCAGGGTCGCGGCCATTTCTGCGGGATGGTGCCCATAGTCGTCGACGAGCGTGAAGCTACCGCCCGACGGCAGGGCGATTTCGCCATAGCGCTGGAAGCGCCGCCCGACACCCTTGAACTCGGCGAGGGCCTTGACGATCGGTGCGTCGCCGACGCCGACCTCCATGGCCACTGCGATCGCCGCCAGCGCGTTGAGCACATTGTGCATGCCAGGCAGGTTGAGGGTGACGTCGAGCCGGCTCGTCGCGCCATTGCGGCGGACGCAGGTGAAGTGCATGCCCCCGTCGCGGGCGAGTACGTTCTCGGCGCGGATCTGCGCATCGGGATGCAGGCCGTAGGTGACGATCTGCTTGGTGACGCGCGGCAGGATTTCCCGAACGTTGGCGTCGTCGAGACAAAGCACGGCCACGCCGTAGAAGGGCAGGCGGTTGAGGAAATCGACGAACGCCTGTTTGAGCCGGGCAAAGTCGTGGCCGTAGGTCTCCATGTGGTCGGCATCGATGTTGGTGACGACGGACACGACCGGCGTCAGGAAGAGGAAGGAGGCGTCGGACTCGTCGGCCTCGGCGACCAGGAACTCGCCCTGCCCGAGACGGGCGTTGGCGCCCGCCGAATTGAGCCGGCCACCGATGACGAAGGTCGGATCCAGCCCGCCCTCCGCGAGGCAGCTGGCGACGAGGCTCGTCGTGGTGGTCTTGCCGTGGGTACCGGCGATGGCGATGCCCTGCTGGAAGCGCATCAGCTCGGCGAGCATCTGCGCCCGCGGCACGATGGGGATGCGCCGCTCTCGGGCCGCGACCACCTCCGGGTTGTCGTCCTTCACCGCGGTGGAGACCACGACGGCATCGGCGCTGGCGACGTTCTCCGCCGAATGGCCGATGGTCACCTTCACGCCCATTTGCGCGAGCCTCCGCGTCGTCGCGCTTTCGGCGAGGTCGGAGCCGCTCACCTCGAATCCCCGGTTGGCCAGCACCTCGGCGATGCCGCTCATGCCCGAACCGCCGACGCCGACGAAATGCACATGCCGGATCTTGTGTCTCATCGTCACCTCATCTGGCCAAGTCCATGCACGCCCGCGCGACGGCGGCCGTCGCCTCGGGCCTGGCCAACCCGCGTGCCTTTTCCGCCATCTCGAGAAGTTGCCGGCGCGTGAGATTCCTGATCTCGCCCAGACGCTCGGGCGTAAGTTCCGACTGCGGCAACAGGATCGCGGCGCCCGCCGCGGAGAGAAATTTCGCGTTGCCGGTCTGGTGATCGTCCACTGCGTGCGGATAGGGGACGAGAATGCTGGCCACCCCGGCGGCCGCCAGTTCCGCGACCGTCAGCGCACCGGCGCGGCAGATCACCAGGTCCGCCCAGCCATAGGGGCCGGCCATGCCCTTGATGAACGGCACGACCCTCGCCTCCGCGCCCGCGGCCCCGTAGGCGCGTGTCACCGCTTCGACGTGCTTCTCGCCGCACTGATGCACGATTTTTGGCCGCTCCGCTTCGGGCAACATGGCCAGCGCCTTGGGCACCGCCTCGTTGAGCGCCGCGGCGCCGAGACTGCCGCCGACGACGAGCAGATGCAGCGGGCCCTCGCGGGCACCGTAACGTTCCGCGGGGGCCGGAAGCGCGGCGATCGACGGCGCCACGGGGTTGCCCACCCATTCGCCTTTCTTCAGCACGCCCGGGAAACCGGTGACGATGCGGTCGGCGACCGTGGCCAGCACCCGGTTGGCAAGTCCCGCGACCGAGTTCTGCTCGTGCAGCACGAGCGGAATACCGGAAAGCGCCGCCATCATGCCGCCGGGAAAACTGACGAAACCGCCCATGCCGAGGACGACGTCCGGACGGACGCGCCGCAGTTCGCGCCAGGCCTGCCAGAAGCCGCGCAGCAGGTTGAACGGCAGCAGCAGCTTGCGCAGCAGCCCCTTGCCGCGCAGCGCCGAGAATCGGATCCACGCCATTTCGTAGCCGCGCTCGGGGACGAGCCGCGCCTCCATGCCCTCAGGCGCGCCCATCCAGACGACCCGCCAGCCGCGTTCGCGCAGGTGATCCGCGACGGCGAGTCCGGGCATGATGTGGCCGCCCGTCCCACCGGCCATGATGAGGATGGTCCTCGTCATGCGGACAGCCCCCTCATCAATCGTCGGTTTTCGTAATCCACCCGCAGCAGGATCGCCAGCGCCGCGCAGTTGGCGACGATGCCGGAACCGCCGAAGCTCATCAGCGGCAGCGTCAGCCCCTTGGTCGGCAGCAGACCCATGTTGACGCCCATGTTGATGAAGGCCTGCACGCCGAGCCAGATGCCGATGCCCTGCGCGGCGAGGCCGCTGAAGATCCGGTCGAAGAGCAGCGCCTGCCGGCCGACGGCGAAGGCACGCTGGATCAGCAGTGCGAACATGGCGACGACGGCGAGCACGCCGGCGAAGCCGAGCTCCTCGGCGATGACGGCGAGCAGAAAGTCGGTGTGCGCCTCGGGCAGGTAGAAGAGTTTCTCGACGCTCGCGCCGAGGCCAACGCCGAACCACTCGCCTCGGCCGAAGGCGATCAGCGCGTGGGAGAGTTGGTAGCCCTTGCCGAAGGCGTCCTGCCAGGGATCCATGAAGCCCAGGATGCGCTCGCGGCGATAGGGCGAAAGCCAGATGAGCAGCACGAAACCGACCACGGCGATCAGGGCCAGAAGACCGAACAGCCGCGCGTTGATGCCGCCGATGAACAGGATGCCGAAGGCGATCGCCGCGATGACGACGAAGGCACCGAAATCCGGCTCGCGCAGGAGCAAAAAGCCGACCGCGAGGATCACGACCGCCATCGGCAGGAAGCCGCGGCGGAAGCTACCCATCGCATCGAGCTTGCGCGTCGTGTAGTCGGCGGCATAGAGGGCGACGAACAGCTTCATGAACTCCGAAGGCTGCATGTTGATCGGCCCCAGCGGCAGCCAGCGGCGCGCGCCGTTCACTTCGCGGCCGACGTGCGGAATCAAAACGACCACGAGGAGCAGCACCCCGACGAGGAACAGCCAGGGCGCTAGCTGCTGCCAGAAGCGCATCGGCACCTGAAAGGCGACCACGCCGGCGACGACGCCGATGGCGAGAAAGACCGAGTGCCGGACGAGAAACCATGTCTCCTGATAGCCGGTGAAGCGGCTGCCCTCGGCTGTGGCGATCGATGCCGAATAGACCATCACCAGGCCGAGCATCAGAAGGAAGACCGCGGGCCAGAGGAGCAGCGGGTCGAGTTCCGCCGACGTGGCTCCGGGCCTGCGGCGCGAGGTGAACACGGCCGTATTCACGAGCCCCCCTCCATCTGCCGCACCGCTTCCACGAACACCTGCGCGCGGTGCTCGTAGTTGCGGAACATGTCGAAGCTCGCGCAGGCGGGCGAAAGCAGCACGGCATCGCCCCGGCGTGCCACGGCGGCTGACTTTCGCACCGCCTCGGGGAGATCGGCTGCAGACTCGACCGGCACGCCGCTGTCGGCGATCGCCTTCTCGATCAGGGGAGCGTCGCGGCCGATGAGCACGACGGCACGCGCGTGCCGGGCCACAGCATCCTTGAGCGGCGAGAAGTCCTGGCCCTTGCCGTCGCCGCCGAGGATGACGACGACCTTGCGGCCCATGCCGGTGAGCGCCGCCACCGTCGCGCCGACATTGGTGCCCTTGGAGTCGTCGTAGTACGTCACGCCGTCGATCTCCGCGACTCGCTCGACACGGTGCGGCAGGCCGCGGAACGCACGCAGCGCGGGCAGGAGCGCCACGGGATCGAGGCCGATGGCGGCGCACAGCGCCAAGGCCGCCATGGCGTTGGCGGCATTGTGCATGCCCGTGATCGGCAGCCCGGACACCGGCAGCAGGAAGCGGTCGCCCTGCACGAGCCACGGCTCGCCGCGGTTCTCGCGCAGGCCGAAGTCCGCCTCGTCGCCCGGCGCGTCGAGGCCGAAGCTGATGATGCGCCGGCCGGGGATCGCCATGCGCTTCACGCGGTGATCGTCGCGGTTGAGCACCTGGACGCCGTCACCGCGGAAGATCCTCGCCTTGGCCGCGGCGTAATCATCGAGATCGATGTAGCGATCGAGGTGGTCGTCGCTGATGTTGAGTACCGTCGCCGCTTCGGCATTCAGCGATTCGAGCGTCTCGAGCTGGAAGCTCGACAGCTCGAGCACCCAGACCTCGGGCAGCGCGCCTTCGTCGAGGGCGGCCATCAGTGCCGTCAGCGCCGCCGGCGAGATGTTACCGGCCACGCCCGTGCGCCGGCCGGCCGATCGACAGAGGTGACCGGTGAGCGCCGTGGTCGTCGTCTTGCCGTTGGTGCCGGTGATTGCGATCACCTGCGTGCGCTGGCGCACACCGAGCGACGCGAGCGCCCAGGCGAACAGTTCGATTTCGCCGGCGACCGGGATTCCCGCCGCACGCGCGTGGATGACCACCATGAGCCCGGGCGAGAGGCCCGGCGAGAGGACGACGAGGTCGATGCCCTCGAGCAGCTCCTTGCCGAACTCTCCGCCAGGAAACTCAGCCGTCGTAACACGCCGGCGAAGCTCCGCGAGGTAGGGCGGCTCGGCCCGCGTGTCGGCGACACGCACGCGGGCGCCACACCGCGCGCACCAGAGCGCGCAGGCGAACCCCGATTCGCCGAGGCCGAGGACGAGAACCGACTTGCCCTTGAGTTCCATCAGCGGATCTTCAGCGTCGACAGACCGAACAGCACGAGCAGGATGGTGATGATCCAGAACCTCACCACGACCTGGGTCTCCTTCCAGCCGCTCTTTTCGAAATGGTGGTGCAGGGGCGCCATCAGGAAGATGCGCCGGCCCTCGCCGTAGCGCGCCTTGGTGTACTTGAACCAGCCGACCTGGATCATCACCGAGAGCGTCTCGGCGACGAAGACACCGCCCATGATGAAGAGGACGATCTCCTGGCGGACGATGATGGCGATGGCCCCGAGCGCCGCGCCGAGCGCCAGGGCGCCGACATCGCCCATGAACACCTCGGCCGGATAGGCGTTGAACCAGAGGAAGCCGAGGCCCGCGCCGGCGAGCGCGCCGCAGAAGACCATCAGCTCGCCGGCGCCGGGGATGTACGGAATCAGCAGGTACTTGGCGAACACCGCGTTGCCGGTGGCGTAGGCGAATATGCCGAGCGCCGCACCGATCATCACCGTCGGCATGATCGCCAGGCCGTCGAGGCCGTCGGTCAGGTTCACCGCGTTGCTGCTGCCGACGATGACGAAGTAGCTGAGGACGATGAAGCCGAAGACGCCGACCGGATAGGAGACCTCCTTGAAGAAGGGCACGATCAGGTTGGCCTTGGCCGGCAGTTCCAGGCTGAAGCCGCTGCCGACCCACTGGAGGAACAGTTCGACGACCTTCTCGTTGTTCGGCGCCGAGATCGAGAAGACGATGTAGATCGCGGCGACGATGCCGATC
The DNA here is from genome assembly GCA_964530115.1 of uncultured Rhodocyclaceae bacterium. Taxonomy (GTDB): domain Bacteria; phylum Pseudomonadota; class Gammaproteobacteria; order Burkholderiales; family Rhodocyclaceae; genus Fen-999. The sequence goes on from CAZGYD010000049.1 coordinate 13,941, forward strand.
ACCGACTGCCAGAAATACTTCGCCCGCGACGAGAGCCCCTTCGGGTTGCGATAGACGACCTTGCGCCAGTCGTCGACCCAGCCGATGGCGCCGAAACCGAGCGTGACGATGAGCACGATCCAGACGAAGCGATTGCTCAGGTCCGCCCACAGGAGCGTCGAGATGCCCAGCGAAATCAGGATCAGCGCCCCGCCCATGGTCGGCGTGCCGGACTTGATCAGGTGCGTCTGTGGGCCGTCGTCGCGCACCGGCTGGCCGATCTTCTTCGAAGTCAGCCAGCGAATCAGGCCGGGGCCGAGGACGAAGGAGATCGACAGCGCGGTCATGGTCGCCAGCACCGCGCGCAGGGTGATGTAGTTGAAGACGTTGAAGGCGCGGATGTCCTTCGCCAGCCATTGCGCCAGTTCAAGCAGCATGATGGCCCTCCCCATCCATCCTCCCCTCGCGGGAAGGTGACGAGTGTTCGCGCGCCGCGCCCGTGCCGTCCGGCCGACTCGTGCCGACCCGGGGCGACTCGACTGCGCCGGCGCCACGCTCGACGATCTCCTCGACGATCCGCTCCATGCGCATGAAGCGCGAACCCTTGACCAGCACCGTCACGTCGGACCCGAGCTCCTTCGCGAGCGCCCGGACCAGGTCTTCCGCCTTGCCGAAGTGCATGGCGCCCTCGCCGAAGTTGTGCGCGGCCGCGGCAGAGAGATCGCCGAGGGCGAACAACCGATCGATGCCGGCGCTCTTCGCATAGCCGCCGATTTCGTCGTGGAACTGGCCCGCGGCTTCGCCGGTCTCGCCCATGTCGCCCATGACGAGGATCCGCTTGCCCGGCACTTCCGCCAGCACGTCGATCGCCGCGCGCATCGAGTCCGGATTCGCGTTGTAGGTGTCGTCGATCACCAGCGCGCCCTTCAGTCCCGCCTTCCGTTGTAGCCTGCCCTTGATGCCCGCGTAGCGGGAGAGCGCCTCGGCCACGGTGCCGAGACTGACGCCGGCGGCGAGGCAGGCCGCGGCGGCGGCCGCGGCGTTGCGCACGTTGTGGCGGCCGGGAACGGGCAGTTCGAACTCGACCGTGCCCTGCGCGGCCATCAGGGTGACGACGCTGGCGAAGCCGAGCGGTCGCGCGCTGGCCATGACCTCGGCCGGGTGGTCGAGGCCGAAGGCGATCGTCGCCCGGCCGGCCGCGAGCTCGCGCCAGAGCCCGGCATGGGGATCGTCGGCGTTGATGACGGCGATACCGTCGTCGGCCAGTCCCTCGAAGATCTCGCCCTTGGCGCGCGCGACGTCGGCCACTGTACCCAGCCCCTGGAGGTGGGCGCGCTGGGCGTTGGTGATCACCGCCACGGTCGGGCGGGCGAGCCTCGTCAGCCAGGCGATCTCGCCCGGATGGTTCATGCCCATCTCGATCACCGCGGCGCGATGCCCCGCCGAGAGACGCAGGAGCATCAGCGGCACACCGATGTCGTTGTTCAGGTTGCCCGTGGTCGCCAGCACCGTTTCCTGGGGATCGAGGTCGTCGCGCCGCTCGTGCTCGCGCAGGATCGCCGCGCACATCTCTTTCACCGTCGTCTTGCCGTTGCTGCCGGTGATGCCGATCAACGGAATGTCGAACTGCCGGCGCCAGTGGCCACCGAGCCGGCCCAGGGCGACACGGGTATCGGCCACATGCACGAGCGGCAATCCCTGCCCATGCCGGTCGGCCCACGCGTGCTCGACCATTGCCGCGACCGCGCCACGGGCCAGCACCTCGCGCACGTAGTCGTGGCCGTCGAAGCGTTCGCCGCGGAGCGCGACGAACAACTCTCCCGCGGCGATGCTGCGCGAGTCGGTCGACACGCCGGTGAAGACGTGCCCCTCGGCGGTCGCGGTGCCGCCGGTCGCCTGCGCGGCTTCGTAAAGGTCCATCATGTCCATTGCTCCAGGGCCGCGCGGGCCCGTTCGATGTCCGAAAACGGCAGACGGGCGCCCGCGACCTCCTGATACGTTTCATGCCCCTTTCCGGCAAGCAGGATCACGTCGGGCGCATCCGCCTCGCGTACGGCGCGGGCGATCGCCTGCGCGCGATCCGTCTCGATCTCGGGCCGCCCGCGCATGCCCCGCACGATGTCGGCGATGATCGATCCGGGATCCTCACCGCGGGGGTTGTCGCTGGTGAGCAGGACGCGGTCGGCGAGCCGCTCGGCGACGGCGCCCATCAGCGACCGCTTGCCGGGATCGCGTTCGCCGCCGCAGCCGAAGACGCAGACCAGCCGGCCGCCGCGCGCCGCGGCCGTCTCGCGCAGCGTGGCGAGCGCCTTTTCGAGCGCGTCCGGCGTATGGGCGTAATCGACGACGACGAGCGGCCGCCCTTGGCCTCCGGCCGCCTGCATGCGCCCCGGCGGCGGACTCAGCCGTGGTAACACGCCGGCGATGTCCTCGAGCGTCTCCTCGCCGGCGATCAGCGCACCAATGACCGCGAGCAGGTTCGAGGCGTTGAAGCGGCCCACGAGCGGCGCCGAGAAGCGCATGCCGCAAAGCGTGAAGGCGATGCCGGTGGCAGTCATCGCGAGATCTTTGGCTGCCAGCGTCTCGCCGCGACCGGCCTTTGCGCCCAGCGTATAGCCGATCACGCGCATCCGCCCGGCCAGCCTGGCATCGAGCGCCTCGCCGAAGGGATCGTCGAGGTTCACCACTGCGGCGCCGAGCCCCGGCTGGTCGAAGAGCTTTGCCTTCGCGGCCGCGTAGTGCTCCATGGTGCCGTGGTATTCGAGATGATCGCGTGTCAGGTTGGTGAATACGGCCACGTCGAAATGCACGCCGGCGACGCGGTGCTGGTCGAGGCCGATGGAGGACACTTCCATCGCGCAGGCGACCGCGCCTTGTGCCACGAAGCCGGCGAGCAGCCGGTGCAGCGTGATCGCGTCCGGCGTGGTGTTGGCGCTCTCCGCGAGCCGGCCCGGAAAGCCGTTGCCCAGGGTGCCGACGACGGCACAGGGGCAATCGAACAAGCCCATCGCCTGGGCGATCCACTGCGACACGGAGGTCTTGCCGTTGGTTCCCGTGACACCGGCCATCCAGAGCCGCTCGGACGGACGGCCATAGACGAGGTGGGCAATCTCGCCGGCAAGCGCCCGCAGGCCAGGGACGCCGATGGTGGGCACGGGTGCCGCGATCTCCAGGCCCGCCTCGTGGAGCACGGCGACGGCGCCGCGGGCGACCGCCTCGCCGACGAAGGCCCGGCCGTCGGTCCGCCGACCCGGCAGGGCGACGAAGACATCGCCCGGCGCGACCGCGCGCGAATCGGCGGAGAGCCCGGCGGCCTTGACGCCACGCGCTTCGAGTTCCGCGAGGATGGCCATCGCCGTCATACGCCCTCCTTGACGGCCTCGGCCATGATCAGGGGCTTTTGCGGCATGTCCTGGGGCACGCCGAGCACCCGCAGGGCGCCGGCCATGACCTGCGCGAACACCGGCGCGGCGACCTCGCCGCCGTAGTAGCGGCCCGCCGACGGTTCGTCGATCATCACCGCGACGATGAGTCGTGGATCGGACACCGGCGCGAAGCCGACGAAGGAAGCGATGTACTTGTTCGCATAACTGCCGCCCTCGAGCTTGTGCGCCGTGCCGGTCTTGCCGCCGACACGGTAGCCCGGAATCTGTGCCTTCGGTGCCGTGCCGCCGGGTTGCACGGCCATTTCGAGCATCCGGCGCACTTCCTGCGCCGTCTGCGCCGAGAACACCGGCGTGCTGGAAAGCAGCGGCGTATCGACGCGCGTCAGCGACAGCGGAATCAGGTCGCCGTCGCGGGCGAAAGCGAGATAGGCGCGGGCGAGCTGGATCAGCGTCACCGAAACGCCGTGGCCATAGGACATGGTCGCCTGCTCGATCGGCCGCCAGGTCTTGGCCGGACGCAGACGGCCGCCGACCTCGCCCGGGAAACCCAGCTTGAGCGGCGAACCAAAGCCGAGCCGGTTGTACATCTCCCACATCTCGTCGGCCGGGAACGAGAGCGCAACCTTGGCAGCACCGACGTTCGAGGACTTCTGGATCACCTCCGCGAGCGTGAGGACGCCGTGCGGATGGGCGTCGTGGATCGTCGCCGGACCGATCGACAGACGGCCCGGCGCGGTCTGGATCGGCGTGTCGGGGCGAAACATGCCCTTCTCCAGCGCCAGCGCGGCGACGAAGGGCTTGAACGTCGAGCCCGGCTCGAAGGTGTCGGTGAAGGCGCGGTTCCTGAGCTGCGCGCCGGCCAGACGAACCCGGTTGTTCGGGTTGTAGGTCGGCGCATTGGCGAGCGCGAGGATCTCTCCCGTCTTCACGTCGAGCACGACGATGCCACCGGCCTTCGCCCGGTGTTCCGTCATCGCCTGGCGCAGCTGGCTGTAGGCGAGATACTGGATCTTCGCGTCGAGCGCGAGCGTCACGTCGCGGCCATCCTGCGGCGCGCGAATCGATTCGACGTCCTCGACGACCTGGCCGCGCCGGTCCTTGATCACACGCCGACTGCCGGGGCGGCCGGTGAGCACTGCGTCCATCGCCAGTTCGACGCCCTCCTGCCCTTCGTCCGCGACGCCGGTGAAGCCGAGCATGTGGGCCATGACCTCACCGGTGGGATAGTAGCGGCGATATTCCTTCTGCTCATGGATGCCCGGCAGCTTGAGCGCCATCACCTTCGCCGCGACGTCCGGCGGCACCTGCCGCTTGATGAAGACGAAGTCCTTGTCCGAAGCGAGCCTGCGGTTGAGCTCGCGCACGTCCATCTCCAGCAGGCCGGCCAGCTCACGCACCTGCGCGGGCGTGAGCCTGGCATCGTCCGGAATCGCCCAGATCGCCTTGACCGGCGTCGATACCGCGAGCACGTCGCCATGGCGATCGAGGATGCGCCCGCGGGTCGCGGAAATCTCGATCACCCGCTCGTAGCGCGACTCGCCCTTCTTCTGGAGAAAATCGTTCTGGAAGCCCTGCAGATACACGGAACGGCCGATCAGCGCCGCGAACCCCGCGAGCAGCATGATGGCCACGAACCGCGAGCGCCCCGGCGAGACGCGCTGGTCGAGGACCGGACTGCGCGCGAATTTCATCGGCCCGTCCCTTCCAGAGAAACGATCTTGCCGTGCGCCGGCGGATGCATGCCGAGCCGCTCGCGGGCGACCTTCTCGATCCGCGCATGTCCCGCCCAGGTGCTCTGCTCGAGCTGGAGCTGGCCCCATTCGACATCGAGGTCGCGCATGCGCGCCTGTTCGCGCTCGTATTCGATGAACAGCTTGCGCGCACGATGGTTGGCGGTCACGGTCGACAACGCGCAGACCAGCGCGACCACGAGCAGAAGGAGATTCAGGCGGATCATGGGAGCCTCTCGGCGACCCGCATGACCGCGCTTCTTGCCCGCGGGTTGGCGGCTACTTCGGCCTCGCTTGGCCGCACCGCCTTGCCTACGAGACGCAAGCGTGGCGGCGGCAGCTCGGCCGCACGCAACGGCAGTCGCGCCGGCAGCATCGGCGGCCGGCTCTCGTCACGCAGATAACGCTTGACGATGCGGTCTTCGAGCGAGTGGAAGCTGATCACCACGAGCCGGCCTCCGGGCGCGAGCAGGTCGACGCACTGAGGGAGGACTAGCGACAGCTCCTCGAGCTCGCGATTGACGTGGATCCGAAGGGCCTGAAAAGAGCGCGTCGCGGGGTGCAGGCCCGGCTCACGCGTGCGGACGGTCTTCTCCACGAGCGCGGCAAGCTGTCGCGTGGTTGAAATACGGTGTTCGCGCCGAGCAGCAACAACCGCCTTTGCAATCGCATGAGCAAACCGTTCTTCGCCATAGTCCCTGATCACCCTTTCGATTTCACGTTGTTCGGCCCGGGCCAGAAAATCGGCCGCGGTTTCTCCCTCCGTCGTGTCCATGCGCATGTCGAGCGGCGCATCGAAACGAAAACTCATCCCCCGCTCCGGCGTGTCGAGTTGTGGTGACGACACGCCCAGATCGAGCAACACACCATTCACCGCGCGGATGCCCAGGCGATCCAGGACTTCCTTCAGCCGCGCAAACCGCGCGTGGATCAGCGAAAAGCGCGCATCGTCGATCAGCGCTCCCGCTTCGACCGCGGCCGGATCCCGGTCCAGCGCCACCAGCCTCCCGCTGCCGCCCAGACGGGCGAGGATTTCCCGGCTGTGGCCGCCGCGGCCGAACGTGGCGTCCACATAGATGCCCTCCGGCCTCACCACCAGCGCTTCGACCGCCTCGCCGAGCAGGACCGTGACATGCCCAGCAGCGCTCACAGCGCAAGGTTTTCCAGCCCCGGCGGTAACAGCCTGTCGCCGAGGGCGAAAATTTCCTCCTGCTGCTGCTTCCAGCCGGCGTCCGACCAGATCTCGAAGTGGCTGCCCTGGCCGATCATCCAGACGTCCTTGTCCAAGCCGGCGTAGCTGCGCAGCTCCGGCGACACGAGCACGCGGCCGGAAGCATCCATCTCGAGATCGACGGCGAAGCCGACGAACAGCCGTTTCAACTTCGCGGATTGGGGCTCGAGCGCCGGCGCCGCGAGGATCCTCGCGCGGATCGGTTCCCAGTCGGGGGCCGGATAGAGCAGGAGGCAGCGATGGGGATGGGCCGTCATGACCAGATGGCCTCCGCCGGCCTTGAAGAGCGCATCGCGATGCCGTGCGGGGATCGTCATTCGCCCCTTGGCATCCAGACTCAGCGATGTCGCTCCCTGAAACATCCCGTCCCCTCGATCCGGTATGAGAAATCCAATATTTCCCACAAAGCCCCACTTTTCCCCACTTTACGGAAGAAGCCGCCACCGGTCAAGGGGACTTTCGTGAAAAATTCTGTGGCGACAGGCACTTAGAAGGCTTCCGGCAAACGAATGGCTTTGGATTGCTTTTCCTTGTAATCCAACTGGATAGAGAACAAAGTGCAAGTTGTACTTGATATACATCCCCCAAAGCGAAACGGCCGCGCCCGTACGGGCGCGGCCGTTTCGAATGCCGCCGTGGTCAGGGTGAAACAGGAATGCGCGGCGCGCTCAGATGCCGGATTTGTCGAGCATCTCGGCCGTCAGTTTCTGGGCCACGGCCGACACGGCCTCCCGGCTCCAGCCGCTGCGGGCGCCCGTGGCCGTGTAGAGGACCTTGCCGTTTTCGAGGTCGATGATCTGCAAGGTCAGTCCGACCGCCGGCTCGCCATCGACCCCGACCTTGTACCGCCACTCGCTGACCGTGCCGGTGATGCCGTAGCGTGCCCGCCGCTCTTTCGCCCATTGCCGCGCGCGCTCCTGGAGCTTCGATTCGCGCGGATCGAAGAGCAGTTCGGGCGCCGTTTCCACAGCGTACCGCTCGACCGAAGCGATTCCTCGGCTGCGCAACTGGCTCTCCAGCAGGGCCTCGACGCGCATGCCCGCCTGTGGCGTGTCCGAATGATTGGTCACGGGCAGGATCACCCAGGTGGAGTCCCGCTCGACCTTGGCAGCCGGGCCGTGTTCGAGCGTCGAGCAGGCCGTGAAGACGAAAAACGCGGCGGCTGCCAGCCAGATTGCCTTGATCGGATGTTTCAGGTTCATGGTGCGTCCTTTCAGAAAAGGTAGCGATATTCGAGTTCCAGCAGGCTGGCGTCCTCGCTGCCGCTGAAGGTGGAGCGCCCGCTGCGGAGCCGGCCGCGCAGCCAGTCATTGCCCGTGGGGCTCACGACGAAGCCGAGCCCGAGGCCATAGCCCCAGCCATTGCGGGAATCGTGAAGCAGGTCCAGGGCAGCATAGGGCCGGAGGGCGCGGCTGTACTGCTCGGCCGCGACGGTACCGAATTCGACGCCGAAGCCGACCTGATCGAAGTCGCCCGGCAGTACCGAGGCTCCCGGCGGCAGCAGGCCGCGGATGCCCGGGGCGCCATCGCCGCGCTCCGCGAAACGGTAGCTGCCGGCAATGAACTTCAGCGTCGCATTCGGGTATTCGGTGCGCAGATGATGTCCGAGCTGCAGCCCGATGCCGGCGCCTCGGCCGAGGTAATCCCTTCCCTGCTGGTAATAGCGGGCTGCAAAGGTTTCGACGAGGAGGTATTCGCGGCGGCTGATCAGCCACTGACCGTTCAGCCGGATCGAGTCTTTGGCCCCGGCGGCGCGCAGAGCCGCCGTTTCTTCGGCTTCGACGTTGTAGCCGAGCGTGCCTCCGACTTCGACGCGCCGCTCGATGCGGCTCCGGTAGCTGATCTCCGCCCCGCCGAAATCGGCGTACGCCTCCCGGTGGAGGACACGCAAGCCGGTCTCTCCGTGATCATGGGCGAAGACGGCCCCGAGGGCGATACGCCGGTCATGGGCCGGCGGCTGGCCGAGCTTCGCCAGATCGGTCGAGGACAGCCGGTCCTGAGAGAGTTCGAGCGCCAGACGCAGCCGCGGCGCGACATGCCATTGCACGTCGCCGCGCCAGCCGTGACGGCTCAGGGCGCCCAGCGCTTCGTTACGGTAAGCGGCCGCGACGCGGTTTTGCATCAGCCAGAGGCTCTCCGTCAGCTTCAGGTGCAGGACGTCATCGTCGGGATCGGTCTCGAGCCCCGCGGTGGCCAGCCGGCGCACCGCGGCATGGTCGCCGATCTGCGCGGCCGCCTCGACGCGCGCGACCGTCTCATCCCCATATTCGCCATCGGCGATCCGCCGCAGTTCCCCCTTGTCGTTGCGCTCGAGGGCGAGCGCAACCTCGGCCCAGCGCGGCGCGGCGAGTTGCTTGCCGTATTGCTGCGACAGCCACAGGCGCGCGGCGTCGTAGCGCTCGTTGCCGATGAGCCAGGCCGTCGCCAGCTCCTTCGCTTCCGCGGAGAGCTGCCCTTCGCCATCGACGTCCTGGCGCAGCAACTCCCGCAGCCAGGCGGCGCTGCCGTCACCCGGAGCGAGGCGCAGCGCCGTCCTCGCCATCACCCGCAGCGCTTCGGGACGCTTTTCCGCAGGCAGTTCCGCCGGACGGAGATTCAGCCACGCATGACGGCGCAGCCGCCAGCCCATGTCCGCCTGACCGGCATCCTCGAGCGCCTGCGCGTAATTCATGATCCAGAGGTAGTCGCCCTGGCGGGCCGGCGCCTGCTTCGCGTAATAAGGCAGGGCACTGGCCGGCTTCGAGAGGAACACGTAGCCCGCGGCCATGGCCTCCCAGAGCCCGGGTTCGTCGAGTGCGGCGGGATGGCGCTGGGCGAGCTCTGTGCCGAGCGGCTTGCGCTCGCGCGCCTCGATGAGCAGCCAAATCAATTGCGCATGGAGGCTGTTGTCCGGGGGCGACTGTTTGATCGCCTTGCGGATGTCTTCGATGGCGCCGCGCAGATCGCCCGTTTCCCGCCGCACGTCGGATCTGAGACGGAGGAAGGACGCATCCTTTTCCAGCGCCGTGGCTTCGGCCGGCGACAGCCGGGCCAGCAACGCCTTCGCCACCTGCGGGTTCCTGTCCTGCATGTGGATTTCGATGGCCAGCTGGAAGAGTCGCGGCGAACGGTTGACTTCCCATTGCCGTATCGCCAGTTCGGCGGCCGCGGCCGGGCTTTCGCTGCGCATCAGGGAGATCAGACGCTCCAGCTGGTAGGTTTCGAGTGCGCCCGCGCTGCGGAGCGCCTGATAACTGTTCTTCGCCACCGGGTAGTCCTGCAGCAGCCAGCTGAGTTCGGCGAGGAGTTCGAGGTATTCGCGGTCCCGGTCGTCCATGCGCTCGCGATACCGTTGCAGGACGGCGTAGGCTTCGGCCGGCCGCGCCCGCGCAAGCAGCGATCCCGCGAGGCGCTTGACCTCGTCGCTTTGGAGTCCATAGGTGCTTTCGATCTGGCGCAACGTGGCGATGGCCTCGTCGATCTGCGCGGAGCGCTCCTCGAGCCACGCCTTCTGGCTGAGGAACAGGCGGCGCGGCTTGCTCCGATGGGCTTCGCGCAGGAAATCGATGCCCCGTTGCGGCTCGCCCAGGGCGTCGAACGCTTCGACGAGGCGAACGAGCCGGCGGTCGTCGAGCCGGCCGAGCCGGTGTTCGCGCTGCAGCGCGAGGATGACGGACTCCTCGTCGAAGAGGCCCGGCGCCAGCCTCAGCACCGCCTGCCAGGCCTCGTCCAGGTCATGCTCGACGGCGATCCGCCGCCAGTGCTCGAGCGCAAGCGTCGGCTTGCCGCTCCATTCGGCGACCTGAGCGAGCTTCTTTCTCCAGGGCACGCTGTCCGGCACCTGTCGCACCGCAGCCTCGGCGACCTTGCGTGCGTCATCGAGCTTCCGGTTGGCGAGAAAGATCTCGTAGCCCTGGGAATAGATTTCTTCGTTGAACGGCAGTTGCGGCCCCGCTGACGCGACCTTGACGACGAGCGGGCCCGACGGCGGCGCGATCCGAACGCCGGGAAGACGCTGCCAGCAGCCGGCGCCGGCATCGGCCCGAAACTCAGCCGTCGTAACACGCCAGCCGGACGGGGCGGGGGCACGGCTTTCGGTCTCGTTCATGCCGGTGCAGTCGGGAAGCCGGCGCGACAGTTCGATCGACTCGCTGCGGAGGGCCGACGGCGCGCGGGCCGCCGGCTCGAAAGCGACCTTGCGGAACGCGCCGCCCGCCTGATCGTTCAGTGCGAACCGCAACAGTTTGCGGATATAGACCTCGGCGCGGTCGTTGCGGTCGGCCGCCCGGGCGACGCGCACGACGAACAGCAGCGCCTGCGTGTCGTCGGCGAGATCGCGAAGTTCGGCTTCCGCAGCCGCGAGCGCCGAATCCGGGCGATTGCCGGCCTGCAGGGCCTTGACGCCGGCGAAGAAATTCGCGACGCGCCGCTCAGGCAGTGTGCCTCGGCGCCGGGCTTCGAAATAAAGGGCCGAGGCGGTCTCGTAGCGGCCGAGCGACAGGGCGATGCGCGCGGCCTCTTCGATCCAGCCGACCGCATCCTCACCCCGGGCCTCGTCTGCGAGCCGGCGATAGGCGCGCAAGGCGACATCCTCGGCGCCGTGTTCGAAGGCCTTGCGTGCCAGCGCCGCGCGCCGCGTTGCGGAGAGCGGCAGTCCGTCAAGGAGCTCCAAGGCCCGGTGCAGCGCCGTGAGCCGTTCCGAACGCGCTGCGCTCCCCGGCGGCTGGGCATAGAGCTGACGCTCGCGCAGGCGGACGAGCGCCTCGGCCGCCTCGATCCGCACATCGGTCTCGGCCGAATCGGCGAGCCGGAGCAGCAAGGCCTCGCCCTCGCGCTCGCGGCCAGCCTCGATCTCTTCGTCGGCGCGGCGGATCAGCAGTACGGGGTTGTCCGGCTCGCTCTTGAGCAGGTTGTCGAGATAGGCTTTCGTCAGTTCGTCGTGCGCCTCGGATTTCGCCACCTCCTCGACGAGCCGGTCGCGCGGATAGAGCAGGACCATGGCCGCGACGATCGCCAGCCCGAGAACGACGATCCGTCGCCAGCCAAGCAGGCGCTCCCGGTCCGCACTGGCGTCCGAGAGCGGATTTCTGCGGCGGTCCGGCTTAGCGTCCACAGTCCATCTCCAGGGTCGCCGCCTTCGCGGCGTGGCGGAACACGGCCCGGCCGCGCGTCACGGGATGCCGGGCAACCGCCTTGCCGTCGAGGCGCACCTTGCACCTGTCGGCATCCGCGAGTTCGAGTTCCAGCGGCTGATGCCCTTCGAACCGCCAGCCGCCGGGAACCGCGCGCACGCGGGCGTTCGCCCGGGCGAGTCTCGGCTGCACCGAAGGCGTGTCTCTCAGGACGAGCCGGCCAACCGGCCGCCCGTCGAGATGCACGTAGCGGACCTCCTCTTCGTCCCACCAGCCGAGCACGCCCTCGCTCCGGGCCAGATCGGGATAGCCCATGTGCTTGGAAACGCGCAATGTCCGTACCTCGCTGCCGCCGGAGATCCGCCAGCCGTCGCCGTCGCGGGCGATCGCGAGCTCGTGGAAGTCCACCACCTTGCGGATGTAGGCCGACGCATGGACGGGTAGTACCGGTTGCCTGAGGGCCCAGTCATAGACCTTCTTCAGGGCCTTGAGCGATGAGGTCTTCGATGCCGAGTAGGTATGGTAGTAGATGTTGACCGGCTTGAGCCTCAAAGGTCGCTCGGTGAGTTCGAACGTCTCGATGACCCGCTCAAAGCCGTAGAACGGCCCCGTCCACAGGTTCGTATAGCGGTTCTCGTTCTGATTGGGTGCGAAGACCTGCAGGTAGCCGCCCTCGGTGATGCCTAACGGACCCACCGCGGTCAGCGATGGATTGTTCCGGGTAATGATGGTTTCGCCGCCGTTCATGTTCAGCAGGCCGGCCTCCCAGGCGCGCTTGAGCACGCTGCCCCCGGGCATGCAGTTGCCGGACCAGAGGAAGACCTCGCAACGCTTGCCCGGCGGCAGCAGGCGTTCGACGTAGGCGACCGACCCCTCGACCTCGCGGGCCTCGTCGAAAATGTAGCCCGGTATCCCGAGGCTGTACTCGTCGGGCCGACCATCGGCCATCCTCTCCCAGCGGAACGGATGCGAAAAGCTGTGGCTCGCGGCTTCGACATGGGGCAGGGCGAAGATCCTGCGCGCGATCGGCTCGAGCTCCGCCGAAAATTCCGGGTAGCGCCCGTGCGGCGCGACTTCGCCCTCGATGACGGAAACCGTGTGGGGGATGGCATAGCGGCGCAGGATCTCGTCGTAGAGGACTTCCGCCGCCCATCGGCCGTGGCCGAGGGCAAGCTCGCTCTTGTTGGCGAAGCCGTCGCCGTCGATATGCACCATCAGCAGGCGGCGGCCGTTTTCGGTGGTGACGTCGGGCACCGGAAGCTCGGGCAGCTTCAGCGCTCTGGTGAAGAACGCCATCGGGTCGATGACCCAGCGGGCGTTGCCGCTGTCGAAAAGCCTGCTCACGGTGAACGGCGCCAGCGCGTAACCGCCCCACGACGTGATCGCCACGGCGTCCTGCTCGGCGCCGCCATCGGTCGTCCGCAGCCAGACGTCGGCCGCATGGCCGGCCGACAATGGAAAGAAGCCATCGGCCGAAGGCATCGGCTCGATTTCGAACGCTGCGGAAGGCTTGCGGGAGACGACCCGGATCGTCTGCCGCGCCGCCTTGGGTGGCGTGGAGCGGACTTTCAGGCCGAATTTCGCCTGCACCTGATCGCTCAGCTCGACGCCGAACTGGCCGAGGACCGCGATCGGCACACCGTCGGCCAGTTGCCGCAACAGCCATTTGCCGTAGTCACCGCCCTGCGACGTCTGCGCGCTCTGGAACCAGGTGACGATCCCGGCATAGCGCCCGGCAAGCGGCAGATCCGGCAGCACTTCCCGGGCGACGTCCAGGTATTCGACGACGTAGCCGAGGTAGTTGAGCGGCATCGCCGCGTACTGGTGAATCAGGCTCAGCCGCTGTACCGCGCCCTCGATCTTGCTGTCGAAAACCAGCAGGACGCGTCGGGGCAGGGGCTCGACGGCACCGATGCCCACGGCATCGACTTCGCCATCGGTCACCCACGGAACGAAACCAAGCGCCCGGATGCGCGCGGCGACATCTCGTGCCAGCGCGCGATCGGACGGCGGCACATAGTCGATCACGACCACCGGCAACCGGTGTTCGTCGCGCACGCGGGCGAGCTGGGAAACCAGCCATTGCCGGTCTTCGGCGGAAACCGGAACGTACTGGCGCTTCCCGTTGTCCCATGATTGGAACAACGATTCTGCGGCGACCGCGAAGACGAGGTCGCGGATCTGCGGCAGGATCTCGAAGCCGCGATTGAGCATGAGTTTCGCTTCGGGGTAGCGCGCCTTGACGAGGCGGATCGCCTCGATCAGGCCCCGTTCCAGCGGCTGCCGCGCCTCTGCCGTGGCCGCGAGCAAATGGTAAGAATCGACGTTGTCGAGGAAGAAGTTACGGTAGCCCTGCTCATGGAGCGGGGCGATGATCTCGTCGACGAAGAACCGCGGCCAGCCGGGTGCCGAGGGATCGATCACCCGGCTTTGCCACTGCCTGTTGTCGGCGCGCAGCCATTCGCCCGGGATTTTCGCATGGTAGGAACGACCCGGCGTCACCTCACCGATGCTCACGTAGGCGAACAACCGGTCGCGGTTCGCCGCGACCCACCGCCGATCGATGACGTTCGCGGGCTCGACGACCAGGAAGTCGAAGACGCGCAACTCCGGCGGCAGCGGCGACGGGCCGTAATAAAACGCCACGCTGGGTCCGGCGGCACCGGCGAGCCGGGGAACGACGCCAAGGAGAACGCTGGCGAGCAGGAACAGGCCTGCCGCGACCCACCGTGCCGGCGAAAGCCGACGGACGTGTCTTGGACGAACCCGGATCATGGCCGCCGTGGCTCCAGGTGATGCCGCGGCACCGGCGGCTGGAGCATGAAGGTCTCGTATTCGAGATCGTCGAACTTGCGCTCGAGCAGAACCAGTCCGACGATCACCGCGATCAGCAGCGACAGGGCGAACCCGTAGCCGTAGAAGGGCGCGCCGAGCATAATGCTCAAGGACGTAAACAGCAGGTTGCCGGCGAAGAAGATCGCTACCAGCATGACCAGCAGCCGCCGCTGGTCAAGATAGAAGAAGACGTTGAGCACACCGAGGAACACCACCTGCAGGCTTGCGGCGACGACGTCGACGTAGAGGAGCGGCAGATAGAGTTCCGACACCTTGAGCAGGCGCAGCAGCGAAGGACCGGCAACGAACACGGCAAGCACGGCGATCAGCTGGATCTTCATGATCTCCTGTATGCCCTGCCTGGCGCGGAACACCATCTCGTTGCGCGTGTTCTCGATGTATTGCAAGGTGCCGCCCTCGCGAACCGCATCGAAGAACTTTTCGTAGTACTCGACGAAATCGGTCTCCAGCCGGACCAGGAACACGGCCATGCCGGGAATGATGGACAGGTAGGCGAGGAAGATCGGCAGGTCGTAGATCAACGATGCACGCAACGGGCCGATGACCGCCTGGCTGGTGTCGGGATGGAACCAGAACAGGAACTTGTCGGTCCAGATGCCCAGGTTGAACAGGAAACCGACCGCCAGGAGGCTCACGTACATTCGGCCGGCGCCGAGGAAATCGAACTCGAGGTAGCGGTCTGACGGATAGTTCCTCACCGCCAGCATCAGCATGCCGCCGAGAAGCACGACGTGCCCGGTGAAAAATGCCGCGAGCAAGCCTTCCAGCCCGTAGTCCCGGCCCCAGAGTGCGCCGCCGACCGTGATGCCGTAGGCGACCGCGAAGAGCACGAGGATCGCCTTGTAGGCCTTGACGCTCGAGAGAAAGATGGTCAGGATCCAGACGTTGCACAGCGCGACGAAGCTTCCGGCCATCAGGATGCGGTAAAGCACGCTCTCGCCCTGGAAGAGCAACAGAAGAAGCACGACGGCCAGGACGCCCGACACCGCGGTCGTCAGCGCCAGCGCTGCCGAGAGGTTGGGCAGCACGCGATCGTCCTGACGCTCGAACATCCTGTCCGCGAGATAGCGGGTAAAGCCGAGCTGGAGCAGCCCAGTGAGGATCAGGCTCACGGCGATCAGATAGGTCACCGACACCTGGAACTGGGCGACGAAGGCCTCGCCCTTCGCATGGCCGAGCGTGATCGCGCCGATGAGGAGCACCCCGAGGATCGACAGCACCCAGGGTCCAGCACTGATGAGTCCGGCGTAAGCGTACGCCTGGAAGAGCGACAGGTAGCTGTCGCGCTTGAGGATCTTTCGCAGTTCGAAACCGATGCCGGCCATGCTCTCAGCGTCCCTGCGCCACCTTTACGGACTGCCCTTCTCCGGCGCGATCGCCCCCTGCCGGGGAGGCTTCACGCCCGGCGATCATCCGGCGATAGATGTCCCGGTAGGCGTCCAGCATCACCTCGTCCCGGTAATAGCGGGAAACGCGCTCGAAGCCAGCGCGGCTCGCGGCGCGCCAGCGGTCCTCGTCGTTCAGCAGGGCGAGCGCCGCGCGACCGAGCGCCTCGGGATCGGCGATGCGCACCACCGCACCGCAGGCACCGATCGCCCGGTCCTCTTCGCCGACGCCCTCGATGAGTCCCCGGCAGGCGCCGACGTCGGTCACCACCGCGGGCACGCCGGCCGCCATCGATTCGAGCAGGACGATCGGCAGCCCCTCGCTGATCGACGACAGCACCAGGAGGCCGATCTTCGGCAGCAGCGACTCCATCTTCTGGAAGCCGAGGAAACGTACCCTGTCCTGGAGGCCAAGGCTCGCAGCGAGCGCCCGGCACTCCATGACGTATTCCGGATCCTCCTCGAGCGGGCCGGCGATCCAGCCCTCGGCGTGTGGATCCTGGTTGGCGACGATGCGCATCGCGCGAAGGAAGGTCTTGACGTCCTTGATCGGCACCACGCGGCCGACGAGGCAGAGGACTCGCGGCACCGGCATCGACCGCTGCTCGCGCAGCGCCGTGAAGCGGCCGATGGCGATGCCGTTCGGAATGGTGGTCGTTCGTGTGGCATCCGCACCATCGGCGATCTGCCGCTGGCGGTTCGCTTCGAAGAGGGCGACGATGAGATCGGCGGCCTCGTAGCAGGTCCGCCCGAGCGAACGGAAGAAACGGATCCAGAGGTCGCGGAAATAGCTGATCTCCGTCGGGTCCTTCTGGAACACGTCGCGGTTGTCGACGAGCCAGTCGCTTTGCAGCAGGTCGATCTTTCTTTCCTTCGTGTAGATGCCGTGCTCGCTGAGGAGCAGCGGCTTCCGGTTCTGATGTTTGAGCAGGGCGCCGAGCAGGCCGGCATAGCCCGTCGACGCCGTGTGGTAGAGGGAGGCCGGAATCATCGTCCTGGCGATCCGCCGCAGTTTCCAAACCGGCTGGTGCATCGAGCGCACGGTCCAGAAATAATCGACGAACGACGGATCGGTGCAATGGCGGCGATAGGAGTCCGCGATGAAGGTCCAGGCCGCCTTGCTGTAAAGGAATTGCGCTTCGTCGACCCGACTGTCCTCGATCAGTGCGGCCAGCTGATCCGGCAGCCGGCCGGGACCGGCGCTGCCGGCCGTTTCGGCAAGCCTGCGCATCTGTTCGTGAAAGCGGATGACCCGTGACATCGCCTGTTCGTCACCCGGCACCGGCGCAGGCTCGGGCTGGGTTTCCGGATCGTGGAGATAATGCGTTTCCACGTGCACGACGTTGGCCGGCAGCGGGTAGCGCAGCTCGCCGTAATCCTCGCGACGGCTGCCGAGGAAGATGCAGGCGAAACGGTACTCCGGGCAGCCCTGGATCAACTGATGCGTCCAGCTCGAAACGCCGCCCGAAACGAACGGATAGGTTCCTTCGAGCAGCAGGGCGATATCGGCGCGCTCGGCCTTGGGCAGGGCGCTCATGTCCGCGCCTCCGACGTCCAGAAGGCCCGCAGCGGCTCGGTCGACAACCCGGCTTCGTGGCGCGACATGTCGCCGATCAGCTTCCTCACCGTCGCAAAGTCGCGCCGGAGAAACGCCAGCTCGGCCAGATAGGTATTGATCCGCCCGCTGCGCACCGCGCGCCGCTGCGCTTTGCCGAAGGCCTCTTCCGCCGCATCGAGATCGCGATGCTCGAGGGCGATCCGTCCGACCAGCACCCAGAGGTCGGCGTCGTCGCCAAGCCTCTGCATGGCGGCCCGGGCGTGACGCAAGGCGGCATTGAGCGAAAAGGCGCGCAGTTCCCCCTGGGCGAAGCCTTGATAGACCAGCTCCCAGTAATTCATCGCCAGCTGCTTGTTGAGGAAAGCCTGGCGGGTGGCATCCGTCTCGCCCTCGAGCAACTTGAGATTGGTCTGGATCGTCTGATTGAGATACTTCTCGCCCCGGTCGAGCATGCCGTAGGCCGTCAGGCGCAGATCGTCGGCCGGATCGCTCAAGACTTCCCTGAGCAGTCGGGTCGACAGATTGCCGGGCATCGCCTGTACGGTCAGCAGGGCCTTCAGCCGGACATCGGCCGACAGGGCAAGGTTGGTGAGCCGCGAGCGGATGCTGCCGACGCCGTACTTCAAGACCGGCTCGCGCGGCGGCGCCGTGAATTCCGGCAGCCGGACGGCCCGGAAATCCGCGACCGCGGGTCGCCGCCCGATCAGTCGCGCATAGAGCGGCAACACGAGAACGAGCACGGCGCCAAGCACGGGAAGAAACCACGCGAGCAGGAAGTGATGAAAAATGACCAGCCCTCGCGGCGTCCGGTAATGCCCGGGCATGAGCAGCCACGACGCCGCGCCGGC
This sequence comes from uncultured Rhodocyclaceae bacterium, assembly GCA_964530115.1. Classification (GTDB taxonomy): domain Bacteria; phylum Pseudomonadota; class Gammaproteobacteria; order Burkholderiales; family Rhodocyclaceae; genus Fen-999. The sequence continues at coordinate 32,025 of CAZGYD010000049.1, forward strand.
AAACAGGCTGACGGCGAAATGGGCGGCGATCAGCCAGACGACCTGTTCAGCAGCCATGGCCGATCATCGACTGCAACTGATCGGTGAGTCGCTCGGGTGCGACCGGCTGGCCGTTGAAGCGCATGCCCAGGCCGCGGTGATCCTTGCCGTATTCCGTCTCGAGCCACGCATCGATCCGTGCAAGGAACCCCTGCATGCCGCCTTCGCCCGTCAGCGGCAGCAGGGCCACGATCATCGGGCACGGCTCGTCCCGGCGCCAGTAGAAGTCGAGCTCCCGCTTCTCCTTCATCAGGCGCTGTCGGATCGCGCGGCCGCCGCTGTCATCCGGGAAGGTCATGACGACGAGGTGCGAGCTCACTTTCGACACCTCGTGAACGCGCGACAGCCGTTCGAGGTTGTTGGCGAATTCGCGCGGGCAATCGGGGTAGCGGGCAACGACCTCCCTCGCCCGATCCAATACTTCGCCATCCGAGAAATAGCTGATCAGCGCCGCGAGCGTCTGCAGCGTCTCTTGATGGAAGGCGAAGAACGGCATCTGCTCGACCGCCAGCAGACCCGCCAGTTCGTCGTTCCGGTAGATCGGCGCCACGACCAGGTAACGGCTCGCGGCATTGTCCTGGAAATGGCTCTGGTTGATGTGGGCGAGCGAGCGCTGCTCGAGCGCGTAAGTCACCAGCCTGTCGTCCACGTCGAGCCGACCGGGCTGACCGACGACGGCCACCGGATCGTCCGCCGGCCGTCCCTTGCGGGCCGGGAACAGGCCGGCGACCGTCAGGTGGCAGTGCGTCGCCAGCAGCGTCATGAAGGCATCGGCGGCTGGCAGCGCCTCGCGCTCTCCGGCCCGGTCGAGCAGCGCGCGCAGCTCGATCAGCGCCCCCCGCAGGGTATAGGGCCGTGCAATGAGATTTTCTTCGAGCTGATCATGCGACAGCTTGAGCAGATAGTGCTGCCGCGTGAGTTCCTGAAGCCTCTCGGACAGGTAATAGTTCAGCTCCGTCTGCCGGCGCAGCCGCAGGCGCCACAGGCCGCTAAATTCGCCACAGACGAGGGTGAGGATCAGCCCGCCGAGCACCGTCGGCGTCATCAGATGCCCCGGACCGACGCCCGTATCGCTGATCGCCATCCAGCCGGCGACGAGCAGAACAACGGAAACCAGCCCCGAGCGTATGCCGTAGCGCAACGCCAGCATCACCGGCGCCAGCCATGCCCAGGGGAACCCGCCTTTCAGGGACAGCGGGTCGGCGGGATTCAGCCACCAGGTCAGGGCGAGCGCGACGAGGCTCAGCAGGATCGTTTCCGCGAGGTGCCAGGATGAGACGCCCGGCTTCCATTCGAGCCATCTCCGGGCGAAGCCGATCCGGGTGTTGAGCCTGTCGGCCGACGAGGGCGCGCGCCCGACGGAATCGGGGGAAACGGAGCGATCGACGTTCATGGCGTGCCGCTGCGGTGCAGCTGTTCAAGAATTCTAAGCATATCGGCAGTCGCCGACGAAACCTTGAAAATCGCCGGCGCGGCAGAAAAATTGACAATTCCCGGTCCGTCGCCCGTGCCGTCCGGCGACGAGAGCGGAAGCCCGCCGATAAGCCGGGTTCTGTCGAGGGCAGCCATTCCTCTGGGACCGCCGTTGCCGGCGGCCTCGTCGCCCGCCGTCGCCGGCGGTCGGTAGCGGCCTACCCGGGAGCGGCGCGAGCCACGCCATCGCTCCCCTATTTGGCCTTGCTCCGGATGGGGTTTGCCCGTCGTGGCTGTCACCAGCACGACCGTGCGCTCTTACCGCACGATTTCACCCTTGCCGGTCCTCGCGGACTTAGGCGGTATGTTTCTGTTGCACTTTCCGTCGCCTTGGACCCCGCCACCGATGTGTCGAAGCTTGCTGCGCCCGGCCGTTAGCCGGCATCCCGCTCTGTGGAGCCCGGACTTTCCTCCATGGGCTTTCGCCCACAGCGGCTGCCTGGCGGACTTCCGGCGGTCATTCTACCAGCATGAAAGGCATCATTCTCCGTCGGTCCGCGCGGCAGCCTTGTCCTGGCTCGCCACGAACCTGAAGGTTCCGTTCTTTTCCTGGAAGGCGCCGAGCAGTTCGCCCGGCTCCGGCGGCGGCTCCTGATAGGCGGAAAATCCGCACTCGCGCAGTTCGGTGACGTACCAGCGCTTGCCCTGGCGCAGGATGAAGACGCCCGGTTCCGGGCTGTAGAGCTCGACCTTGACGTTGTTGCCGGCGGGTTTGAGATGGTGCCGGCGCTGGCATTCGGGGTACCGGCTGGCGACGAGATCGAGTTCCCACCCGGAGCTCCAGAAATACGGCTTCGTCCGCTCGACGGTGATCGAGACGTCGGGGCCGGCCACGAGATAGGCGGCCGGCTCCTTGGCGCAGCCGGCCAGCAGGGCGATGCAGGCGACGATCCAGATCCTCAACGAAGCCTCCAGGCGACGCGCTCGCCGGCACGCAGCGGCACCAGCGGATCGTTTTCCAGGTACGGCAGCGTTATCGGCACCTCCCAGCTTTCCTTGACCAGGGTGATCGTCTCGCGGTTACGGGGCAGGCCGTAGAAATCCGCGCCGAAGTGGCTCGCGAAGCCCTCGAGCCGGTCGAGCGCGCCGGCGGCCTCGAAGGCTTCGGCATAGAGCTCGATGCCGGCGTGCGCGGTGTAGCAGCCGGCGCAGCCGCAGGCGGCTTCCTTGGTACTGCGCGCGTGCGGCGCCGAATCGGTGCCGAGGAAGAACTTGGGGTTGCCCGAGGTCGCGGCCGCCACGAGCGCCTGGCGATGGGATTCCCGCTTGAGCACCGGCAGGCAGTAGTGGTGCGGCCGGATGCAGCCCTGGAAGATGGCGTTGCGGTTCATGAGCAGGTGGTGCGCGGTGAGCGTCGCTGCGACGTTGGCGCCGGCGGAGCGCACGAAATCGATGCCCTCCTTCGTCGTCACGTGCTCGAGCACGACCTTGAGGCCGGGGAAATCCGCGAGCAACGGGGTCAGCACGCGTTCGATGAAGACGGCCTCGCGGTCGAAGACATCGACGGCCGGATCGGTCACCTCGCCATGCACGAGGAGCGGCAGGCCGAGCGCCTCCATGCGTGCGAGCGTCGCCCGGCATTTCCTCAGGTCGGTGACGCCGGCGTCGGAATTGGTCGTCGCACCGGCCGGATAGAGCTTCACCGCATGAACGAAGCCGCTGGCCTTGGCGCGGTCGATCTCCGCCGGAGGGAGATTGTCGGTCAGGTAAAGCGTCATCAGCGGCTCGAAACTGTGGGGGCATGCCCCATCCCCTGCCATGCCCGAGACTGCCGCTGCGCTGCGCCCCGGGCGATCCTCGTTGAAACTCAGCCGCGGTAATACGCCGGCCAGGATGCGCTCGCGGTAGGCCGCGGCCTGTTCGACCGTGGTCACCGGCGGCTTGAGGTTGGGCATGACGATGGCGCGCGCGAAGCGCCTCGCGGTGTGCGGCACCACGGCGGCGAGCGCCGCACCGTCGCGCAGGTGGAGGTGCCAGTCGTCTGGGCGGGTGATGGTCAGCGTCTGCATGAGCTCGATTCTATCCGCCCGCGTCGGTCGCCTTGAGCGCGAGGGCGCGTTCGTAGAGGTCGTTCTTGCCCGCACCGGTGATCTGCGCGGTGAGCTTTGCCGCCTGCTTGACCGGAAGCTCGGCCAAGAGCGCCTTGAGCACGCGGTCCGTTTCCGCGTCGAGCCCCTCGCGCTCCGGCGGCCCGGAAACGACGAGCACGAACTCGCCGCGCCGGCGGTTGTCGTCACCGGCCAGCCAGGCGGGGCCTTCCGGCAAAGGCATGGCCACGATCTGCTCGAACAGTTTCGTCAGCTCGCGGGCGATGACGAGCGTCCGCGCCGGTTCGAGCAGCGCCGCGAGATCCTTCACCGTCTCGGCGATCCGATGGGGCGCCTCGTAAAAGACGAGCGCCGCCGGGACAGGCTTCAGTGCCTCGATCGCGCGCCGGCGCGCAGACGCCGTCGAAGGCAAAAAGCCGGCGAACAGAAAGTGCGCGTCGGCCAGGCCGGCGACGGACAACGCCGTCACCGCGGCATTGGCGCCCGGAACGGGCACGACGGCGAAGCCGGCGGCGCGCGCCGCGGCGCAGGCACGCGCCCCCGGGTCCGAGATACCCGGCGTGCCGGCGTCCGACACGAGCGCCACGCGCCGACCGCCGGCCAGCGCCGCGAGGAGCTTCTGTGTCGCTGCCGCCTCGTTGTGCTCGTAGAGCGCCAGCGTCGGCGCACGGATGCCGTAGTGATCGAGAAGGTGACGCACGTGCCGCGTGTCCTCGCAGGCGATCAGGTCGGCCGATCGCAGCACCTCGAGCGCCCGCAGCGTGATGTCGGCGAGATTTCCGATCGGCGTGGCCACGACATACAATGCCGACGTCTTGTTCGGATCATTCATGGGGGCGATTCTCCGGCGGTCATGACCACCACGCAAGCGCTGGGCGCGGCCGCAGAGGCACGGGCGGCCGATCACCTGACGGCGAAGGGTCTGCGGATTCTCGATCGCAACTACCGGGTCCGCGGCGGCGAGATCGATCTGGTCGGCCTGGACGGCGCCAGCGTCGTCTTCGTCGAGGTCCGCTTCCGCCGGAGCGGCGGTTTCGGCGGCGCGGCCGGGAGCATCACCGCCGCGAAGCGCTCGCGGATCGTGCTTGCGGCGCGCCACTGGCTCATGGCGCATGACCGCCACCAGCATTCGCCCTGCCGCTTCGATTGCGTGCTCATCGACGGCGACCGGATCGACTGGATCAGGGATGCGTTTTCTGCCGATTAGCCTGCTGATCGTCGCCGCGACCCTACAGGCCCAGGAAATCCGCATCCTCGTGCAAAGTTCGCCCCTGGCCGGCTTCCTGTACCACGAGGGCGGGGAACTCTGGCCGAAGCTGCGGGTCGGTGATTCCGTGACCCTGGTCCGCGAGCCGGACAACCCGCACGACGCCCGGGCCGTGCGTGTCGAGTGGCGCGGGCGCAAGCTCGGCTACCTGCCGCGTGCCGAGAACCGTAGCGTCGCCGCGGAGATGGACCGCGGTGGCCGCGTCGAGGGCCGCATCGCCCGGCTGCGCGAGCACCGCAATCCCTGGCAGCGCGTGCTGATCGATGTGTATGTCGCGCTTTAGCGGCTCATTTCGGCCACTCGGCGGCGACGGCCGCCCCATAAAATCGGATGCACCATGAACCTCGAACGCCGGATTCTCGACCAGTTCGCCGACAGCATCGCCACCAAAGAGCGGGCGATGTCGGCCATGGCCGCCCCGATCGCGGCCGCCATCGAAGCCATGGCCGCCTGCCTGAAGGCCAGCGGCAAGATCATGGCCTGCGGCAATGGCGGCTCGGCCGCCGACTCGCAGCATTTCGCCGCTGAACTGCTCAACCGCTTCGAGCGCGAACGTGCGCCGCTGGCCGCGATCGCCCTGACGACGGACACCTCGACCCTGACCTCGATCGCCAACGACTACCGCTACGAGGAAGTGTTCGCCAAGCAGGTGCGGGCGCTCGGCCGTCCCGGCGACGTGTTGCTGGCCATCTCGACCTCGGGCAATTCGCCCAACGTGCTCGCCGCGATGGCCGCCGCGCAGGAAACCGGCGTGCGCGTCGTCGCGCTCACCGGCAAGGACGGCGGGCGCATGGCGGCGGCCCTGAAGGATGGCGACATCCACCTTTGCGTTCCCGCCGGACGGACGGCGCGCATCCAGGAGGTCCATCTCCTGACGCTGCACTGCCTCTGCGACGGCATCGACGCCCTGCTTCTTGGAGACGAGACATGAAACTGCGCACGCTCCTGCTGCTCGTGGCCGCCGCCCCGAGCCTCACGGCCTGCTTTCCCGCGGCCGTCGTCGGCGTCGGCGCCGGCGCCCTGATGATCGCCGACCGGCGCATCACCGAGACCTACCTTGCCGACGAGGGCATCGAAATGCGCGCCGCGCAGCGCATCCGCGAGAAGTTCGGCACCGAGGCGCACGTCAATGTCACGAGCTACAACCGCATGCTGCTTTTGACCGGCGAGGTGCCGAGCGCCGCGGTCAAGGAGGAGGTCCAGAAGGTCGTGAGCACGGTGCCCAACGTCAAATCGATCGCCAACGAGCTGCTGATCGGGCCGCCCAGCTCGCTTTCCAGCCGCAGCACCGACACCTACATCACCTCGAAGGTCAAGGCCCGCTTCGTCGATTACAACAAGTTCGCGCCGAACAAGGTCAAGGTCGTCACCGAGTGGGGCACGGTCTTCCTGCTCGGACTCGTCACCCAGCGCGAGGCCGACGACGCCGTGGAAATCGCGCGTACGACCGGCGGCGTGCAGAAGGTCGTACGGCTGTTCGAGATCATCTCCGAGGACGAGGCGCGGCGCCTCGACCTGATCTCGTCCGACAGCCCGCCAGCGCCGGCGAACCGGTGAGCCTGCCGCCACCGGCCTTCGAGGCCAAGCTCTGCGCGCCCGAAGAACTGCCCGCGCGCATCGCCGTGCTGCCCCGGCCACTGGTGTTCACCAATGGCTGCTTCGACATCCTGCACCGCGGCCACGTGACCTATCTCGCCCAGGCACGCGCGCTCGGCGCGAGCCTCGTCGTCGCAGCGAACACCGACGCCTCGGTGAAGCGGCTCGGCAAGGGCGGCGACCGGCCGATCAATCCGCTCGAAGACCGCATGGCCGTACTCGCGGCGCTGGAGAGCGTCTCGCTGGTCACCTGGTTCGACGAGGACACACCGATCCGGCGCATCCTCGAATGCCGTCCCGACGTCCTGGTCAAGGGCGGCGACTGGCCGGTCGACAGGATCGTCGGCGCGCGCGAGGTGCTCAGCTGGGGCGGCCGCGTGCATTCGATCCCTTTTCTTCACGACCGCTCGACGACGGCGCTGGTGGAGAAGATCCGGCGACTGTGACCGGCGAAACTCAGCCTTCGTAACACGCCAGTGACGGCGCGGGCGATCACGCCGTCCGACTTCCGCCTTCCGCCTGCCGTTCGAGCTTGCGCCGCACCAGCGCGATGTGGGTGCGCAGCGTGTAGAGCATGTCGGCGAAGGCGAGCGGCGCCGGTAGATGATGGACGTCCCGTTCGATCTCGTCGAGCCGGGCGAGCCACTCCGCGATGGTATGCCGCTCCGGGTGTTCGTCGATCTCGGCCTCGAGGAACTTGAGCTGGCCGTAGCGGCGCCAGATGCGCGAGCGCACCCGCCAGCCGTAGAGCGAAGGCGCGAACTTCAGGATCGGCAGCAGCAGGGCAAAGACCGGGATGAGCATCACCACCACGCGATCGATCAGGGTCGCCGCCCAGAACGGCAGGTAGCGTTGCAGGAAGGGCTTGCCCGACTGGTAATAGCGCTCGGCCTCTTTCGACATCGGGAAGCCGACCGCCACCGGCCGCGGGAAATCGCCGGGCTTCTGGAATATCCCCGGCCCGCCGTGCGCTTCCTCGGCCGCCTGCATGAGCAGGTCGATGAGCGCCGGATGCGTTCCCTCGCGCACGAGCACGGTCGCCGTCGCGGCCACCATCGTGATGTCCCTTGGCGGAATGTCCAGACCGACATCGACGGCACCGCGAGGCAGAACGATTTTCGACAGATAGGGCAATCGCCGCGTGTAGGCGTCGGCGTGCGCGAGATCCATCAGCCGGATCCCCGGCGCGAACAGCAGCGACCAGACCGTGGCCGACTGGGTCGGCCCGACGACGAAGGCCGCATCGATCTCACCGTTGCGGAACAGGTCGACGAGGTCCAGGCCGCCGCGTTCGACCAGGGTGGTGTTGCCCGCATCGAGGCCGTTGGCGCGCAGCAGCTCGAGCGCCAAATGGCGCGTGCCGCTGCCGGCGCCACCGATCGCCACGCGCCGGCCCTTGAGTTGCAGGATGCGGTCCGGAGGGTTGGCGCCGGCGGCGATGCCTTGCCGGCAAAAGATCCAGAGCGGCTCGTAGAAAAAGGCGCCGAGCGAAACCAGTTCGTCTGATTCGAGAGGCTCGCCGGTGCCGCCCTGGAAAAAGCCGGCATCCACTTGCTGGCCGGCGTCACGCAGGCGGGCGAGGTTTTCGATCGAACCGCCCGACGGCCGCTCGATCAGGCGAATGCCATAGCGTCGGAGGAAATCGGCATAGGCCGCCGCAAAGCGCTGGTAGGCCCCGCCTTCCGCACCGCTGGTGATGGCGAGAGTGTCGGGCGGCGCCGGACCGACGAAGCGCGAGGCGGCCCAGAAGCCCGCGATGAGGATCACGAGCAGCGGCAGCGCGACGACGAGGAGATCCCGGCGGGAGTAATCGCCGGGGCGAAAGCGTTTCACGGGCGGGATCCGGCGGTTTCCTGGCCGGAGAGTGTAACCAAAACCCGCCGCGGATCAGCCGGCCGGCATGCCCAGGTGGCCGCGCGACATGACGCAGACCCGGTTGCGGCCGGCGCGCTTGGCCGCGTAGAGCGCCTGGTCCGCGGCATGGACGAGCGCATCGGGCCCGGCTGTGTCCGCCTCCCGGCTCGCGACGCCGATGCTCAGCGTCGGCCGGATGGCGGTCTCCCGGACGACGATGGTCAGTCCCGACACGACCTTGCGCAGACGCTCGCCCGCCAGGAAGGCGGCCCGCAGGTCGGTGTCGCGGCAGATGAGCAGGAACTCTTCGCCCCCCAGGCGGCAAACGCTTTCGTTGCGCCGGACCGCCGCCTTGAGCGCCGCCGCGACTTCGCGCAGCACCTGATCGCCGACCGCGTGGCCGTGCTCGTCATTCACTTTCTTGAAATGATCCCAGATTGTCCATTAGCCATTTTTCGTGAATTTGAGGCAAGCTGTGAGCCTTCGCCTCGGCGCTGGGGCGAGGTCGGTTCTAATGGATACCATTAGACAAACGTGTTGTGGATCAGCTGGATAGGTAACGGTCATGGCGGGATCGGTGTTACCGGGAGACGGGTTTGCGGGCAGGTTCAGCAACCGCGAGGGTGAGGCATGGGGTGGGCTGGCGCTGGTCAAGCAGATGCTCGCCAGCCTGGCGTTGCGGCTTGCCCTTTTACACCTCTGACGCTGCCGACCACCCACTCCGTGTGAGACTCGGTGGTGGGCGCAGAGATACAAGCCAAGATCGGTAGATGTGCTATGTCGGAGAGTAGAGCCCT
>CAZGYD010000050.1:0-1014 GCA_964530115.1 uncultured Rhodocyclaceae bacterium
GCCTCGCCGCCGCAGACCAACCACTTGCCGCCGCCGTTCCTCGCGCGCCTCAAACGACAGCGTTCTCATGTCTCGTCTTTCCATCCATCCTATATGCGGCGCATGACGAAAGTTTCAAGTGCTTATGTTTCGGATCAATAAGGAATCTCTGCAAAAGTCATCCGACCGATGGCCGAGCCGGTTGAGACGAAATGAAACAGATCAGTCTTGCCACGACCGGATTTGAACTTGCACCGAAGCGCACCCGCAAGCGGGAGTTTCTCGAGGAGATGGACCGGGTGATCCCGTGGTCGGAACTGCTCGCTCTGATCACGCCGCACACGCCAAGCGGCAAGACCGGGCGTCCACCCTTTGCCCCCGAAGTCATGCTGCGCATTCACCTGCTGCAGCAATTCTTCGGCCACTCCGACCCGGCGATGGAAGAAGCCCTGCACGACATCCCGCTGTACCGCGAATTCGCCCGGCTTGATGCGGGCATGAGCCGCTTGCCTGACGAGAGCACCATCCTGCGCTTTCGCCACCTGCTCGAAGCCCACGACCTGGGCACGCAGATCCTGGCAGCGGTCAACGCCGTGCTCGCTCAGCGCGGCCTGCTGCTCAAGACCGGTACCGTGGTCGATGCCACCCTGATTGCCGCACCCAGCTCCACCAAAAACAGCACCGGCACGCGCGACCCCGAGATGCATCAGACCAAGAAAGGCAACCAATGGCACTTTGGCATGAAGTGCCACATCGGGGTGGATGCCGACTCGGGCCTGGTGCATACGGTGGTGGGAACGGCGGCCAACGCGCACGACGTGACCCAAGCGCATTCGCTGCTGCACGGCAAAGACACCGATGTCTTTGCCGAGGCGGGCTAGCAGGGCGTGAACAAGCGGGCCGGGACGCAAGCCACCGTCTCCTATACCCATATTACGCTGCCGATCTGCCGACGGTCCACCTCTTGTCTCTCCCGCACGCTTCCGAACCTCTAAAAAAACACAAAAGGTACTCTATCTAGGTATGAACGATTAA
>CAZGYD010000051.1:0-16304 GCA_964530115.1 uncultured Rhodocyclaceae bacterium
GTAGCTGTCCAGCGCCTCCGCCAGCTTCAGGATCGCCTGCTCTCCCAGCTCACCCTTGTCGCCTTCCATCGCCTTGAGCGCCGAACTCTTGATGATCGGAATCTCGTCACCCGGAAAGTCATACTTGCTGATCAGCTCGCGCACTTCCATTTCCACCAGCTCCAGCAGCTCCGTATCGTCCACCATGTCGCACTTGTTCATGAAGACGATGATGTAGGGCACCCCAACCTGCCGCGCCAGCAGAATGTGCTCCCGCGTCTGCGGCATCGGACCATCCGCCGCCGAAACCACCAGAATCGCACCGTCCATCTGCGCCGCACCCGTGATCATGTTCTTCACATAGTCCGCATGGCCCGGGCAATCAACGTGCGCATAGTGGCGATTGGCCGTCTCATACTCAACGTGCGCCGTGTTGATGGTGATGCCCCGCGCCTTCTCTTCCGGCGCCGCATCAATCTCATCATACTTCTTCGCCTCGCCACCATACTTCGACGCCAAAATCGTCGTGATCGCCGCCGTCAACGTCGTCTTCCCATGGTCAACGTGCCCAATCGTCCCCACATTCACGTGCGGCTTCGTGCGCTCAAACTTGCCTTTTGCCATGATCGATACCTCTAGAGAATGGGATTACTTTTTGTTGATGATCGCTTCCGCGACATTCTTGGGGGCTTCGCTGTAGTGTTTGAATTCCATTGAATACGTTGCGCGCCCCTGGGTCAGTGAGCGCAACTGTGTGGAGTATCCAAACATTTCAGCAAGCGGCACTTCAGCTTTGATGACTTTGATGTTGCCGGGGAGATCTTCCATACCCTGCACCATTCCGCGGCGACCGGACAAGTCTCCCATGACGTTACCCATGAATTCTTCGGGAGTCTCGACCTCAACGGCCATCATAGGCTCCAACAGCACCGGACTCGCCTTACGCATGGCATCCTTGAAAGCGATCGAGGCGGCCATCTTGAATGCGTTCTCGTTTGAATCTACTTCATGATAGGAGCCATCGAACAGGGTAACCTTCACATCGACTACCGGAAAGCCTGCCAGAATGCCATTCTGCAATGTCTCTTGGACACCCTTGTCTACCGCGGGAATGTACTCCCGCGGCACCGTACCGCCTTTGATTGCGTCGACGAACTCGTAACCCTTGCCCGTCTCGTTTGGCTCTAGCTTGATCCAAACGTGCCCATATTGGCCTCTTCCCCCGGACTGCTTGACGAACTTGCCCTCTTGCTCCGCTGACTTGCGGATCGTTTCCCGGTAAGCGACTTGAGGGGCGCCAACATTAGCCTCAACACCAAATTCGCGGCGCATGCGATCAACGATGATTTCCAGATGCAACTCGCCCATACCAGAAATGATCGTTTGCCCTGACTCTTCATCGGTTCGCACACGGAACGAAGGATCTTCCTGCGCGAGCCGCCCGAGCGCCAATCCCATCTTTTCCTGGTCGCCTTTGGTTTTAGGCTCGACGGCAACATGAATCACCGGCTCAGGAAACTCCATGCGCTCGAGAATGATGGGGTGATCGACGCTGGCAAGCGTGTCTCCCGTAATCGCCTCCTTCAACCCCACGGCCGCGGCAATGTCGCCAGCGTAGACCTCCTTGATCTCCTCACGCTGATTCGCATGCATCTGGAGGATGCGGCCAATACGCTCTTTGCGCTTCCTGACGGGGTTGTAAACTGTGTCACCAGACTTCAACACACCCGAATACACCCGGAAAAATGTCAATTGGCCGACATAAGGATCTGTCATGATCTTGAAGGCTAGGCTAGCAAAAGGCTCGTCGTCAGACGCCTTTCGCTCTCCCGCACTCCCGTCCTCGTTTTCACCTTTTACGGGCGGAATGTCCACCGGCGACGGCAGGAACTCGACGACAGCGTCGAGCATGGCCTGCACGCCCTTATTCTTGAAGGCCGAACCACAAAGCATAGGAACGATTTCGCCCGAAATGGTCCGCTGCCTCAAAGCCGACTTGATCTCTGCTTCCGACAGATCACCTTCCTCAAGATACTTGTTCATCAACTCCTCGGACGCTTCGGCAGCCGCCTCGAGCATCTTTTCACGCCACTCGCGCGCTGACGAATGGAGCTCTGCTGGAACATCTGTATACTCGAATTTGGTGCCTTGACTCTCCTCATCCCAAACGATCGCCTTCATTTTGATCAGGTCAACAACTCCCTTGAAGCCATCCTCTGCCCCAACCGGAATCTGGATCGGCACAGGATTGGCCTTCAAGCGCTCCCTCATCTGATCATAAACCCGGAAGAAGTTGGCGCCTGTACGATCCATCTTGTTAACGAAGGCCAATCGTGGAACACCGTATTTGTTGGCTTGACGCCAAACGGTTTCCGATTGCGGCTGGACACCGCCGACAGCGCAATAGACCATGCAGGCACCATCGAGAACCCTCATCGAGCGCTCGACCTCGATCGTGAAATCGACGTGCCCAGGAGTGTCAATGATGTTAATGCGGTGCTCTGGAAAGTTCATGGCCATCCCTTTCCAGAAACAAGTCGTTGCCGCCGAAGTGATCGTGATGCCGCGCTCCTGTTCCTGCTCCATCCAATCCATGGTCGCAGCACCATCGTGCACTTCGCCAATCTTGTGATTGACACCGGTATAAAAAAGAATGCGCTCGGTCGTCGTCGTCTTGCCGGCATCGATATGAGCCGAAATGCCGATATTGCGATAGCGCTCGATAGGAGTCTTGCGGGCCACGTGAAATTCCTGCCTCATTAAGCTAAACCGCCTTGGCGCCTGTCTTGTAGGGAGCGCCAGGGCGGCATCGAACTTCAAACATGAAAGCGCGACACAAGCCGCGTCGCGCAGTCTCAATCAGAATCTGAAATGCGAGAAAGCCTTGTTCGCCTCTGCCATCCGATGAACCTCTTCGCGCCGCTTCATGGCCGCACCACGCCCCTCAGCAGCCTCCATCAACTCGCCGGCCAAACGCTGCCCCATCGACTTCTCGTTACGCTTGCGAGCGGCCTCGCGGATCCAACGCATCGACAAGGCAAGCCGACGCGACGGACGAACCTCGACCGGCACCTGATAGTTCGCGCCACCAACCCGACGACTCTTCACCTCCACGACCGGCTTGACATTGCTGATCGCCGCAGCGAAGACCTCGAGCGGATCCTTACCGCTTTTTGTCTTGATTTGCTCGAAGGCACCATAAACGATTCGCTCGGCAACGGATTTCTTCCCTTTGGTCATCAAAACATTGACGAACTTCGATACCTCGACATTGCCGAACTTGGGATCCGGCAGAATGTCACGCTTGGGAACCTCACGACGACGGGGCATAGCTGTGACCTCGCAACAACAATTGTTTAGCCTTGCTTCGGCCGTTTTGAACCGTACTTGGAACGCGCCCGCTTCCGGTCCTTGACACCTTGAGTGTCGAGGCTGCCACGAACGATGTGGTAGCGGACACCCGGCAGATCCTTGACTCGACCACCCCTGATCAGAACCACCGAGTGCTCCTGAAGATTGTGGCCTTCCCCGCCGATGTATGAAATCACTTCGAAACCGTTCGTGAGCCGCACTTTTGCGACCTTACGCAATGCGGAATTCGGCTTCTTGGGAGTGGTCGTGTACACGCGAGTGCAGACACCACGCTTAGCCGGACTGCCTCCCAAGGCGGGTACCTTGCTTTTGCTGACCGGAGCCTGGCGGCCCTTACGCACTAGTTGGTTGATGGTTGGCATACATGAGTCCCTATTAGCTGACGCATGCTTGGCGCCAGCAAACGCTGGATAGCAAAGAAGTGAGAGTATATTTGCTGGGCGCCCACCAGTCAACGAGCTTCAAGCCCAGCCTCCGTATCCGCCGGCTGAGCAAGATCAAAAATCTCCCCAGACGTATCTTCTGTTAGAGATTGCATCCGGCGCGTACGATGGTAGGCGAGTCCGGTGCCTGCCGGTATCAGCCGACCGACGATGACGTTCTCTTTCAGGCCTCGCAACTCATCCCTCTTGCCCATGATGGCTGCCTCGGTCAAGACACGGGTAGTCTCCTGGAACGATGCCGCCGAAATGAACGAATCCGTCGAAAGGCTCGCCTTGGTGATGCCTAACAGCAAATTGTCGAAATCTGCCGGCTTTTTGCCTTCTTTTCTCAGACGATCATTCTCGTCCAACACCTCGGATCGTTCGACCTGCTCCTCACGAATGAACTTCGAGTCACCCGGATCGGTGATGACCACCCTGCGAAGCATCTGCCGAACGATCACCTCGATATGCTTGTCGTTGATCTTTACGCCTTGCAAACGATAAACGTCTTGAACCTCGTCAATGATGTAGCGCGCCAACTCCTCCACGCCCTTAAGTCGAAGGATGTCGTGCGGATCGGCTGGACCGTCAACAATGATTTCCCCCTTGTTGACGACCTGCCCATCATGGGCCATGACATGCTTGTCCTTGGGAATGAGATACTCGTGCGCCGTCCCATCCGGTTCGGTGATGACCAAGCGTTGCTTCCCCTTCGTGTCCTTCCCGAAACTGACCGTGCCAGTAACCTCAGCCAATAGGCCAGCATCTTTGGGCGAGCGCGCCTCGAAGAGTTCGGCGACACGCGGCAGGCCACCCGTAATGTCGCGGGTCTTCGCTGATTCTTGAGGAATGCGCGCCAGCACATCACCAACGGATACCGGCTGCCCATCCTTTACAGTGATGATCGATCCCACCTGGAATGTGATGGCTACCGCATGGTCCGTACCATGAATCTTGATTTCCTGGCCCGATTCGTCAAGCAGTTTTACTTGAGGACGCAGTCCTTTCGATTGCGTCTTACTACCCCGTTTCGGGTCGATGACCACCAGCGTTGACAAGCCGGTAACGTCATCAATCTGTTTGGCTACGGTGACACCCTCCTCGACGTGCTCGAACTTTACGATGCCGGCATATTCCGTAACGATCGGGCGCGTATGTGGATCCCATGTCGCGAGCACCGCACCCGCAGCAATCTGGCTACCGTCATCCACGAGGAGTGTGGCTCCGTACGGGACTTTATGGCGCTCACGTTCCCGGCCGTTGTCATCGACGATCATCACTTCCCCGGAACGGGAAATGACGATCTTCTCGTTCTTCGGGTTCATGACGCACCTGATCAAAGCAGTGTAACGGACCGTGCCACCACTCTTCGCTTCTACTTGGCTTTGAGCCGCGGCGCGTGACGCCGCACCACCAACGTGGAAGGTTCGCATTGTCAACTGCGTGCCGGGCTCGCCAATCGATTGGGCCGCAATGACGCCAACAGCTTCACCAACGTTGACGAGATTTCCGCGACCAAGATCACGCCCATAGCACTTGGCGCAAAGTCCATAGCGCGTTTCGCAGGTCAGCGGAGTGCGGACCCGGACTTCATCTATACCGAGCGCCTCAATGGCATCCACGGCATCCTCGTCGAGCAGAGTACCCGCCTCGAAAAGGACTGCCTGAGTGTCCGGATCGACGACGTCAGCGGCTACCACGCGACCAAGAATACGCTCACGCAGGGGTTCGATGACTTCTCCACCCTCGATCAGGGCTTTCATGGCAAATCCAGCAGAGGTCCCACAATCTTCTTCGGTAACCACGAGATCTTGGGTGACATCAACCAAACGCCGAGTCAGATAACCGGAATTGGCTGTTTTCAAGGCGGTGTCGGCAAGACCTTTCCGTGCGCCGTGAGTCGAGATGAAGTACTGGAGGACGTTCAAGCCCTCGCGGAAGTTCGTCGTAATCGGCGTTTCGATGATTGAGCCATCAGGCTTGGCCATCAATCCACGCATGCCCGCCAGCTGACGGATCTGCGCAGCAGAGCCACGTGCTCCGGAATCAGCCATCATGTAGATCGAATTGAACGATTCCTGATTGACCGTCTTGCCTTGGTTGTCCGTGATTCTTTCATGGGCCAACTGATCCATCATCGCTTTCGCAACCTGATCGCCTGCACGACCCCAGATGTCCACGACCTTGTTATAGCGTTCGCCGACAGTCACCAGGCCCGACGTGTACTGCTTTTCGATTTCCTTGACCTCCGCTTCCGCAGCGTCGATGATGGCTTGCTTCTGGCTGGGAACCAACATGTCGTCGACTGCGATCGAGATTCCCCCTCGGGTAGCCAAGGAAAAGCCGGATTGCATCAACTTGTCGGCGAATATCACGGTTTCCTTCAACCCACAACGACGGAAACTTTCATCGATCAGCTTTGAAATTTCTTTTTTCTTGAGCGGCTTATCGATGAGCCTGAACGGTAGTCCTTTCGGAAGGATTTCCGACAACAGAGCACGTCCGGCGGTCGTCGAATAACGCGTGATCTTTTCCTTCCAGCCATCGTCTTCCCGCTCGTACTCGCGGATCCTCACCGTGATACGGGAATGCAACTCAATACGCCGGGTGTCCAACGCCCGGGACACTTCGGAGACATCGGCGAAGACCATGCCAGTTCCCTTACCCGCTGCGTTTTCACGCGTTGCGTAATAGAGGCCGAGGACGACGTCTTGGGAGGGCACGATGATCGGCGCTCCGTTGGCTGGCGACAGGATGTTGTTTGACGCCAACATCAATGTTCGCGCCTCCATCTGCGCTTCGAGAGACAGCGGTACGTGCACGGCCATTTGGTCGCCATCGAAGTCAGCATTGAACGCAGTACAAACGAGCGGGTGTAGCTGTATTGCCTTCCCTTCGATCAAGACCGGCTCGAATGCTTGTATGCCCAAACGATGGAGAGTTGGCGCACGGTTGAGCAAAACCGGATGCTCGCGAATAACTTCTTCAAGGATGTCCCAGACCACCGCAGTCTCGTTCTCGACCTCCTTTTTGGCTGCCTTGATCGTTGATGCAATACCCATCTTCTCCAAACGCTCGAAGATGAAAGGCTTGAACAACTCGAGAGCCATTTTTTTAGGCAAGCCGCATTGATGCAGCTTGAGTTGGGGGCCGACGACAATAACCGACCGACCGGAGTAGTCAACGCGCTTTCCAAGAAGATTCTGCCGGAAACGGCCGCCCTTGCCCTTGATCATGTCCGCAAGCGATTTCAACGGCCGCTTGTTGGCGCCGGTCATGGCTTTGCCGCGACGTCCGTTGTCCAAGAGAGAATCAACTGCTTCTTGAAGCATTCGTTTTTCATTGCGAACGATGATGTCTGGCGCCTTGAGCTCGAGAAGTCGCTTGAGCCGATTATTGCGGTTGATCACCCTTCTATAGAGATCGTTGAGGTCCGAGGTGGCAAACCGGCCCCCGTCAAGCGGCACCAAAGGGCGAAGATCAGGAGGCAGCACCGGAAGCACTTCCAAGATCATCCATTCCGGCTTTATGCCCGACGCTTGGAAGCCCTCGAGAACTTTTAGCCGTTTGGCGATTTTTTTCATTTTCGCCTCTGAGCCAGTTACTTCGAGTTCCTTGCGCAGGCTGTCGATCTCCTGATTGATATCCAGCGTCCTCAACAGCTCACGAATACCCTCCGCACCCATGAGCGCAGTGAAGTCATCCCCGTATTCCTCGACCTTGGCCAAGTAATCATCTTCCGAGAGCAGCTGTCCACGGTTCAAGGGCGTCATGCCGGGATCGACGACGACAAAAGCCTCGAAGTAGAGGACGCGCTCGATGTCCCGCAAGGTCATGTCCAGCACCATGCCCAGCCGGCTGGGGAGACTTTTCAAGAACCAGATATGCGCAACTGGCGAGGCCAGCTCTATGTGCCCCATGCGCTCGCGACGTACTTTGCTTTGCGTGACTTCGACCCCGCATTTCTCGCATATGACGCCGCGATGCTTTAGACGCTTGTACTTGCCGCAAAGGCATTCGTAATCCTTTACCGGGCCGAAGATCTTTGCGCAGAACAAGCCATCTCTTTCAGGTTTAAACGTGCGATAGTTGATTGTCTCCGGCTTCTTCACTTCACCGTATGACCACGAGCGGATTTTCTCCGGCGAAGCGAGGCCGATGGTGATCGCGTCGAATTCTTCTTCCTGGGTAACCTGCTTGAACAGATCGAGCAGTGCTTTCATTGTCGCCTACTCCTTTGGGATCTCAGTAACGTTCCAGATCGATGTCGATCGCCAGCGAGCGGATCTCCTTGACAAGCACGTTGAACGACTCCGGCATTCCCGCGTCGATCTTGTGCTCCCCCTTCACGATGTTTTCATACACCTTGGTCCGGCCAGTTACATCATCGGACTTCACTGTCAGCATTTCTTGCAAGGTATAGGACGCACCGTACGCTTCGAGCGCCCACACCTCCATCTCACCGAACCGCTGCCCCCCGAACTGCGCCTTGCCTCCAAGCGGCTGCTGGGTAACAAGACTGTATGGCCCAGTAGACCGCGCATGCATTTTGTCATCGACCAAATGGTGCAGTTTCAATACGTGCATGTAACCGATCGTCACCGGACGCTCGAACTGTTCGCCGGTTCGTCCGTCGTAAAGCCTTGCTTGGGTTTTGGCGGACGTAAGTCCTAATTGCTTGGCGATTTCGTCAGGGTAAGCAAGGTCCAGCATTGCCTTGATCTCTTCCTCCTTGGCGCCGTCGAAAACGGGCGTCGCGAACGGTACGCCGGACACGAGATTGCTCGCCAGTTCCATGGTCTCGACGTCATCGAGCGAGTCGACGTCTTCGCTGCGTCCGGATGCGTTGTAGATCTTGTTCAGGAACTTGCGTACTTCGGCTGCCGAAGCCTGGCGACGGATCATCTCACCGATTCTTTGTCCCAACCCTTTTGCAGCCCAGCCAAGATGGGTCTCGAGAATTTGCCCGATATTCATCCGGGATGGTACGCCCAGCGGATTCAGCACGATATCGACTGGCCGGCCGTCCTCCATGTAGGGCATATCCTCGACCGGCACGATCTTCGAGACCACCCCCTTGTTGCCGTGGCGTCCCGCCATTTTGTCGCCGGGCTGGAGCCGTCTTTTCACCGCGAGGTAAACCTTGACCATCTTTTGGACGCCCGGCGGCAATTCGTCGCCTTGCGTCAGCTTCTTTTTCTTTGCCTCAAAGGCGATCTCGAAGTCTTTGCGCGTCTGTTCCAAACTCTCCCGCAGACTCTCGATCTGTTGCTGGATCTCTTCGTTCTCGAGGGCGATGTCGAACCAGTTGTACGGTTCCAGCGAGTCCAGATAAGCCTTCGTGATCCTGCTTCCCTTGGCGAGTTTTTTCGGCCCTTTGTTAGCAACCTTGTTGACAAGCAGCTTTTCGATTCGGGCGAACGTATCCCGTTCGACGATCCGCATCTGGTCCGCAAGATCTTGCTTGTAGCTGCGCAGCATGTCATCGATGATCGATTGGGCACGCTTGTCGCGCTCTATGCCTTCCCGGGTAAAGACTTGCACATCGATGACCGTTCCAGACATTCCGGACGGCACCCGCAAGCTAGTATCCTTCACGTCGGAAGCCTTTTCCCCGAAGATCGCCCTCAGCAGCTTTTCTTCTGGAGTCAGCTGGGTTTCGCCTTTGGGGGTTACCTTTCCGACCAGCACGTCACCAGCTTCTACTTCTGCTCCGATATAGACGATGCCGGACTCATCCAAACGCCCCAGCTGCGCTTCGCCCAATGTCGCGATATCACGTGTGATTTCCTCGGCACCCAGCTTGGTATCGCGCGCAACAACAGTCAGTTCCTCAATATGAATGGAGGTGAAACGATCCTCTGCGACCACGCGTTCCGAGATGAGGATCGAGTCCTCGAAGTTATATCCATTCCAAGGCATAAACGCGACCAGCATGTTCTGGCCTAGGGCGAGCTCGCCGAGATCGGTCGACGCCCCGTCTGCTACGACATCACCTTTGGCGATCACGTCGCCTACCTTGACCACGGGACGCTGGTTGATGTTCGTGTTCTGGTTGGAGCGTGTGTACTTGGTCAAGTTGTAGATGTCGACACCGACTTCCCCTGGCACCGTTTCCGCATCATTCACGCGCACAACGATGCGGTTCGCGTCCACATAATCGACGACCCCGCCGCGCAGCGCCTGCACGGCGGTTCCGGAGTCGACGGCAACGGTACGTTCGATGCCCGTGCCGACCAGCGCCTTTTCTGGACGCAGGCAAGGAACCGCCTGCCGCTGCATGTTGGCGCCCATCAGCGCACGGTTGGCGTCATCATGCTCAAGGAAGGGAATCAACGACGCTGCTACGGAAACGATTTGCCCCGGGGCGATGTCCATATACTGAACTTCGTCCGGCGTCTTCAATTCGAATTCGCCCTTGAACCGGCACGAAACGAGTTCGTCCTGCAGTCTGCCCCTCTTGTCGAGCGTTGCGTTGGCTTGGGCAATGACGAAATTGCCTTCTTCGATCGCAGACAAGTATTCGATCTGGTCGGTGACTTGTCCATTCTCGACTTTGCGATACGGCGTCTCCAGGAAACCGAACTCGTTCGTGCGGGCGTAAAGCGCGAGGGAATTGATAAGACCGATGTTAGGCCCTTCCGGCGTCTCGATCGGGCAGACCCGGCCGTAGTGGGTGGGATGGACATCTCGTACCTCGAAACCCGCACGTTCGCGTGTCAGCCCCCCCGGCCCCAAGGCAGAAACCCTACGCTTATGCGTAATTTCCGACAGGGGATTAGTCTGGTCCATGAATTGGGAAAGCTGGCTCGAACCAAAAAACTCCTTGATTGCGGCGCTGATCGGTTTGGCGTTGATCAGATCGTGCGGCATCAGGTTTTCGGACTCTGCTTGCGAGAGCCGCTCCTTGACAGCCCGTTCGACGCGGACAAGGCCGGCCCGAAACTGGTTCTCGGCCAGTTCCCCAACCGACCTTACGCGGCGATTGCCCAAATGATCGATGTCGTCAACCTCTCCCCGGCCGTTGCGCAGATCCACCAGGATGCGAATGACATCGATGATGTCGTCATTGGACAGCGTAGGCTGGCCCGTCAGTTCCTTGCGCCCGACGCGGCGATTGAACTTCATTCTGCCGACGGTCGAGAGGTCATAACGCTCTGCCGAGTAGAACAAACCGTGGAAGAGGCTTTCGACGGCATCTTCGGTCGGGGGTTCGCCGGGCCGCATCATGCGGTAGATCGCCACACGGGCCCCCCACTGGTCGGCAGTTTCATCGATACGCAGCGTGGCCGAAATATAGGGTCCGTGGTCGAGGTCGTTGATGTAGAGTGTTTTCAGCTCCTCGACACCCGCGCTGGCCATTTTTGCCAGCAATGACTCGGTAATTTCGTCGTTGGCGTTTGCAAGGATTTCGCCCGTCTCCGTGTTGACGACGTTGCGTGCCAGGATCCGCCCGACGAGGAAGTCTTCTGGTACCTGAATCCTTTTCATCCCGGCTTCCGCCAGGTCACGGATGTGCTTGGCGGTGATCCGTTTGTCCTTTGGCACGATGATCTTGCCGTTCTTGTCGACAAAATCGAACCGAGCAACCTCGCCGCGCAGGCGCTCCGGCACGAGTTCGAACTGGATTCCCTTCTTCGTTAGATGAAACGTGTCGAATTCGAAGAACGTCGCCAAGATCTGCTCCGGCGTCAGGCCAATCGCCTTGAGCAGGATCGTGACCGGCATTTTCCGGCGTCGGTCGACACGGAAATAAAGGATGTCTTTCGGATCGAACTCGAAATCCAGCCATGATCCACGATAAGGAATGATCCGCGCGGAAAAGAGCAATTTCCCGGAACTGTGGGTTTTGCCCTTGTCGTGCTCGAAGAAGACCCCGGGCGAACGATGAAGCTGCGACACGATTACGCGCTCGGTGCCATTGATGATGAAGGAACCGGTGGTCGTCATGAGCGGAATCTCGCCCATGTACACCTCCTGCTCCTTCACCTCCTTCACTTTTTCGTTGTTCGATTCACGGTCGAAGATCACGAGGCGAACTTTCGCCCGCAAAGGAGAAGCAAAGGTCAGGCCGCGCTGCTGACACTCCTTGACATCGAACGCCGGTTCGCCGAGCTTGTATTCCACGAACTCGAGCCGTGCGCTTCCCGAGTGGGAGGCAATCGGGAAAATCGAGGAAAAAGCGGCCTGCAGCCCCTGATTGCGGCGTTGAGCCGGTGGCACATCGGCCTGCAGGAACTGGGTATAGGAATCGAGCTGTGTCGCCAGCAGGAACGGTACATCTAGCACGGTCGCACGCTTGGCAAAGCTCTTGCGGATCCGCTTTTTCTCGGTGTAGGAGTACGTCATGTTCGCTCCGTTGTCTCGTCAGCGTCGAAGATCAGAAGGCAGGGCTGGGTGGTTCAGCACTCTCTACTGATCACCTGCGGTTTCGTTCTTCCTCAGGACGGCAGAAAGCATTAAAGGGCTGATAGCCATTGGCTATCAGCCCAGCAAGCGCCTTGGAAGTTACTTGATTTCGACCTTGGCGCCGGCATCCTCGAGCTGCTTCTTGAGGGCCTCTGCATCGGCTTTCGGAATTCCTTCCTTGACCGGCTTCGGCGCTCCGTCGACGAGATCTTTCGCCTCCTTGAGACCGAGACCGGTCGCCGCCCGCACGACCTTGATCACTTCGACCTTCTTTTCTCCCGCTGCGGCAAGCACGACGGTGAACTCGGTCTTTTCCTCGGCCGCCGGAGCAGCCGCGCCGCCGGCAGCCGGTGCAGCCACGGCAACGGCGGTCGCCGCTGCGGACACGCCAAACTTTTCTTCCATCTCCTTGATCAGTTCGGACAGCTCAAGGACGGTCATGCCGGCGATCGCATCGAGGATTTCAGCTTTGGTAACCATGATGTGTTGACTCCTGAATGAATGTAGGTTGTTTGACAGAATGCAGTTCGCTCTGGTCACGCGGCCTCTTTGGCGTCACGCACAGCAGCAAGCCCCCGAACAAACTTGGTCGGGATTTCGTTGAGCGTGCGGACGAATTGGGAGATCGGTGCCTGCATCGTGCCGAGCAGCTTTGCAAGCAGTTCCTCGCGGCTG
This sequence comes from uncultured Rhodocyclaceae bacterium, assembly GCA_964530115.1. Classification (GTDB taxonomy): domain Bacteria; phylum Pseudomonadota; class Gammaproteobacteria; order Burkholderiales; family Rhodocyclaceae; genus Fen-999. The sequence continues at coordinate 12,861 of CAZGYD010000051.1, forward strand.
GGCATGCTGGCCAAGGCCCGGACACCGGCGGCATCCATGACGTAATTGGCCATCGCGCCCGCCTTGATGACGAGCTTGTCGTTTGCCTTGGCGAATTCGTGCAAGGTCTTGGCGGCCGCCACGGGATCTTTAGAGATCCCGTAAATCAGCGGTCCGACCATTTCCTTTTGCAGTCCTTCGAACGCCGTACCGGTGACGGCACGACGGACCAAGGTGTTCTTCAGCACCCGCAGATAGACGCCGGCCTTGCGCGCGCTGGCACGCAAAGCGGTGATCTGCCCAACTTCAAGACCACGGTACTCGGCGACGATGATCGCCTGGGCTTCCGCCAGCTGCGCGGTCACCTCGGCAACTACCGCCTTCTTCTCTTCGAGATTGAGACCCAAGGTCAGCTCCTTTCAATAACCATCAAGGCCCCGGTCGTCTGCCCAGAGCCATTGCTGGCGTTGCGGCGACCTTCATTCAGGAACTGAAACAAATTCCTGTCTTCGGGTAGCGCCATCTGCGTTGGCCACCGATGCTGCCGGTGATTAAGCCCCTTCCGGGACACCAACGGTCTTTGATAACCCGTTGCACCCGCATGGCGAGCGCAACGGCCCAAAGCCTTTCATGATGCCTGATGGGACACCAGGCTTGTTTGATCAACCCGAACTCCGGCCCCCATGGTCGAGGAAATCGAAATCCGCTTGAGGTATTGCCCTTTTGCGGCAGCGGGCCTGGCCTTGTTAAGCGCCTCGATCAACGCCGCCATGTTCTGCTGCAGTTGCTCGACGGAAAACGATGCCCGGCCGATGGTGCAACTCACGATACCGGCCTTGTCAGTCCGGTATTGGACTTGGCCTGCTTTGGCATTCTTGACCGCCGTCGCGACATCCATGGTCACGGTACCCACCTTGGGGTTGGGCATCAGACCCCGGGGGCCCAGAATCTGACCTAGCGCACCGACGACCTTCATTGCGTCCGGAGTCGCGATGCAGACGTCGAAGTCGATCGTGCCACCCTTGACAGCTGCGGCCAAGTCATCGAAGCCCACAATGTCCGCCCCCGCTGCCTTGGCCTCTTCCGCCTTGGCGCCTTGAGCGAACACCGCGACACGCACCTTCTTTCCGGTACCCGCCGGCAGAACGACGGAGCCACGCACGAGTTGGTCCGACTTTTTGGCATCGACACCGAGGTTGACTGCGACGTCGATCGACTCATCAAACTTCGCGGTGGCATTTTCCTTCACCAACGCGAGCGCCTCCGCCAAAGGATAGTTCCTGGACCGATCGACCTTCGCCCGAGCAGCGATAAGTCGCTTCGAATGCTTCGCCATATCAGAGACCCTCCACGGTGATACCCATGCTGCGGGCGCTTCCCGCAATGGTCCGAACTGCCGCTTCCATGTCGGCCGCAGTCAAGTCTGGCATCTTCGCTTTCGCGATCTCTTCCGCTTGGGCTCGCGTCAGCTTGCCGACCTTGTCCGTATGCGGTTTGGAGGATCCCTTCTGAACCCCGGCCGCCTTTTTGATGAGGACGGTTGCCGGGGGCGTCTTCATGACGAACGTGAAGCTCTTGTCAGCATAGGCCGTGATCACCACGGGGATCGGCAGACCCGGCTCCATGCCTTGGGTCTTGGCATTGAATGCCTTGCAGAACTCCATGATGTTGAGGCCACGCTGACCGAGCGCGGGTCCGATCGGTGGCGAGGGGTTCGCCTTGCCGGCCGGCACTTGCAGCTTGATGTAGCCGACGATTTTCTTTGCCATGATGGCTCCTGATAGTTGAGTCGTAACGCGCTTTCGGTTTCCCTACCAGCGCTCCTCTTCCCGGGATCGAGGCCCCCGGGCAGCCTTCAAACGATCACGCCTTTTCGACTTGGGCGAACTCCAGCTCCACGGGGGTCGCTCGCCCGAAAATCGTCACCGAGACGCGCAGACGGTTCTTGTCGTAATTCACCTCCTCGACGGTGCCGTTGAAGTCGGTGAAGGGCCCATCCTTGACCCGCACCATCTCGCCGGTTTCGAACAACACCTTGGGACGGGGTTTCTCGACGCCCTCTTGCATCTGGTGCAGGATCTTTTCGACCTCACGATCGGAAATCGGCGTCGGCTTGGTGGCGGTGCCGCCAACGAAGCCGGTGACCTTGGGAGTGCTCTTCACGAGGTGCCAGGTCTCGTCGTCCATTTCCATCTCGACCAGCACATAACCCGGGAAGAACTTGCGCTCCGAAGTGTGCTTCTGGCCAGACCGCATTTCGACCACTTCTTCGGTCGGCACGAGTATCTGGCCAAACTTGTCCTGCATGCCCGCCCGTGCAATACGCTCGAGGAGAGCGCGCTGAACGGACTTTTCGAAGCCGGAATAGGCGTGGACTACGTACCAGCGTTTCGTCATGATCTCATTTCCAACCCAGAATCAGGTCGTAGAGCACCCACTCGAGCGTCTTGTCGGCAATCCACAACACGATGGCCATCGCCACCACGAAACCGAAAACGGCAAGCGTGGTTTGCGTCGTTTCCTTTCGGCTCGGCCAAGCGACCTTGCGCGCCTCTGCAACGGCCTCCTGCGCGAAGACTACGAAGCGCTGGCCGGGCTCCGTGAACCAGCCGACCGCAGCGGCCCCGGCAACGCCAGCCAGCACTGCGAGCACCCGAAGGATCATCGCCTGTTCGGCAAGCAGATAAAAGCCGGCAACACCTGCAATCATCAAGAGGATCGCCAAGGCGAATTTGATTTTGTCAGCCATCGTGCTCCGTCGTCGCGTCCGGTGGCAGGGGCAGAGGGAATCGAACCCCCAACCTACGGTTTTGGAGACCGTCGCTCTGCCAATTGAGCTATGCCCCTGCAGCAGAAACTGCAAAGGGCAGCGCCCTCCCGGGCACCGCCCTTCCCAAGACTTTCTCGTCCTCGCTTATTCGATGATTTTCGCGACGACGCCGGCGCCGACGGTGCGGCCGCCTTCGCGGATGGCGAAGCGCAGGCCTTCCTCCATCGCGATCGGCGCAATCAGCTTCACCGTCAGCTGCACGTTGTCGCCAGGCATCACCATCTCCGTGCCCGCCGGCAGTTCGATCGAGCCGGTCACGTCCGTCGTCCGGAAGTAGAACTGCGGACGGTAGCCGTTGAAGAACGGCGTGTGGCGCCCCCCTTCATCCTTGCTCAGGACATACACTTCCGCCGTAAAGTGCGTGTGCGGCGTGATCGAGCCCTACTTGGCCAGCACTTTGCCCCGCTCGACTTCTTCACGCTTCATGCCCCGCAGGAGCACACCGACCTTGTCACCCGACTGCCCCTGGTCCAGCACCTTCCGGACCACCCCCACCCCCGTGCATGTAGTCTTTGCTGTCGGCCCACTGCCCGCGCTCTCCACTTCCGCCCCCCCCTTGACCACACCGCTCTCTTATACACATTTCATGCGACCGCCCAACTCTCCAGTACACACCCTCTGGCTCCCCTCACCCT
>CAZGYD010000052.1:0-7638 GCA_964530115.1 uncultured Rhodocyclaceae bacterium
CGCTTGAATGATGTCAATGAGAGGATGATGCGAGGGGATGAGCACGAAACTCGAACGCGCCAAATTCGGGGCCCAGGCGCACAAGGACGAGGTGGGAAAGCTACCAACGCCCTTTCCGCGTTCCATAGGGCCCAACGCCGCGAGCTATCTTCAGGAGGTCATCGACAGTGGGTTGCTCGCCGACATGACCACCCGCTTCGAGCAAGCCTTTGCAGCAGCGCTCGGCGTCAAGCATTTCATCGCGACTCCCGGCTGCACCCCGGCGCTGGCCGTGCTTGCCGCCTCGTGGCCGTGGGAGGCCGGCGACGAGATCCTGGCCGAGGGTGTCGTGCCTGTGCAGTTCGAAGGCGAGCTTGCGCTTGGTGCCGACGCCGTCGGTGCCGGAAACCAGTACCGGTTCGCGGTACTTTTTCGAAATCTCGAACAGCGCGCCGAAGCCGCCGATGCCGGCGAGCACCTCGGGGCGCATGGTGCGGCGGGCGTGGGGCTTGATGCGCTCGACGAGGCTGTCGCCGGCATCGATGTCGACGCCGGCGTCACGGTAGGTGAGCGGGTCAGAGGGCGTTGTGCTCAAGTTGAGTTCCTCGGGCGGCACGGATAAAGTTGCGCCCGTGATTCCCGGCCGCACGTCACCGTGATTGACGGAAAGCGGCGCGATTCTACCGCAAATGCCCACCGACCACCGTCTGCAAACCGCGCTCTGGATCGGGCTTGGCCTGTTCGCCGTCGGGCTCGTCTGGCTGCTCGGCCCGATCCTGACACCGTTCCTGCTCGCCGCGATCCTTGCCTATGTCTGTGATCCGCTCGTCGAGCGGATCGCCCGCCGCGGCCTGCCCCGCCTCGCCGCCGTGCTGCTGGTGATGGTGCTCCTCGCCCTCTTCGTGGTCGGCATGATGCTGATCATCGTGCCGCTCGTCGTCGATGAGGTCGGCATCCTCGCCGCGCGCCTGCCGGAGGCGGCTGCCCTGGCCAACGAACGGCTCGCGCCATGGCTGCGCGAGACCTTCGGCATCCGCCTGCGCTTCGACCCGGCGACGCTGAAGCGGCTCGTCACCGAGAACCTCGACGGGCTGCAGACGATCGCCCAGCACCTCTATGCCTCGCTGAAGATCGGCGGCGTCGCGCTGGTCGGCCTCGTCGTCACCCTGCTGCTGACGCCGGTCGTGATGTTCTATCTGCTGCTCGACTGGCCCGCGCTGCTCGCCGCGGTGAGCCGCGCGATCCCGCGCCCGTGGCACGCCAAGGCTGCAGCCATGTTCACCGACATCGACCGCGTGCTCGCCCAATTCCTGCGCGGCCAGCTGCTGGTGATGGCCGTGCTCGCGCTCTATTACAGCCTCGCGCTGTGGATCGCCGGCCTGCCTTCGGCGCTGGCCATCGGACTGCTGACCGGCTTCCTGATCTTCGTGCCCTACGTCGGCTTCGCCACGGGCTTCGCGCTCGCCCTGCTCGTCGCGGCGCTCCAGTTCGAGGGCCTCGGCCCGGTCATCGCCGTGCTCGTCGTCTATGGCATCGGCCAGCTGCTCGAGAGCTTCTTGCTCACCCCCTTCCTGGTCGGCGAGCGCATCGGCCTGCACCCGCTCGCGGTGATCTTCGCCCTGATGGCCTTCGGCCAGCTGTTCGGCTTCTTCGGCATCCTGCTCGCGCTGCCGGCCGCGGCCGCGCTCGCCGTGGCCCTGCGCGAACTGCGCCGGGCCTACCTGGAAAGCCGCTTCTATCAGGGGCCGCCGGCGTGACCCAGCTGCTGCTCGAACTCCGGCCAGCGCAGCCGCCGACCCTCGACAACTTCATCGCTGGCGCAAACGGCGAGCTGCTCGCCCGCCTGCGCGGGCTCACCGACCGCGGCTCCTTCGATGCGATCTATGTCTGGGGCCCGGCCGGCTGCGGCAAGCGCCACCTGCTCGCCGCCACCGTCGCCGCCGCGAGGCGACCCGCGACCCTGATCGCCGCGGGCGATGCGGGTGCGGAGATCACCGTCCCGCCCGGCACGCTGCTCGCCGTCGACGATGTCGAGGCGCTCGGCGAGGCCGCACAGATCGCCCTGTTCCGCAGCATCAATGCCGCGCGTCTCGCCGGGCTGGCGCTGCTCGTCTCGGGCAGCGTGCCGCCCGGCCGACTGCCGCTGCGTGAGGATCTGCGCACGCGCATCGGCCAGATGCTCGCCTACGAGGTGAAGCCGCTCACCGACGAGGAGAAGTCCGCCGCGCTCAAGCGTCACGCGATCCTGCGCGGCATGAGGGTGGACGACGCGCTGGTGCGCTACCTGCTCGCCCACGGCCGGCGCGACCTGCCCTCGCTGATGGCCATCCTCGACAGTCTCGACCGGGCAACGCTCGAGCGCCACCGGCCGGCGACGCTGCCGCTGCTCAAGGAAGTCATGCAACTCCAGTTGGATCACGACGATGAATCTCGTCCTCTTTGACCTGGACAACACCCTGCTTTCCGGCGATTCGGACTTCGAGTGGGCGCAGTTCCTGATCTCGAAGGGCGTGCTCGACCGCGAGGTGCACGAGGCGCGCAACCAACGCTTCTATGAGGATTACAAGGCGGGCACGCTCGACATCCACGCCTTCCTCGACTTCCAGCTGGCGCCGCTCTCCCGCCACCCGCGCGAGGAGCTCGACGCCTGGCATGGCGAATACATGGCCACGCGCATCCTGCCGATGATCGGCGCGCCAGCCCGCGCCCTGGTGCAACGGCATCTCGACGAGGGCAGCCTCTGCGCCGTGGTCACGGCCACCAACGCCTTCGTCACCGGGCCGATCGCGCGCGAGTTCGGCATCCCTCACCTGATCGCCACCGTGCCGGCGCAGGACGGCGGCCGCTTCACCGGCAAGCCGCGCGGCACGCCGGCGTTCAAGGCCGGCAAGATCGAGCGCGTCGAGGCCTGGCTGGAATCGATGGGTCTTTGGTGGGGCAGCTTCGGGCAAAGCTGGTTCTACAGCGATTCGCACAACGACCTGCCGCTTCTGGCGAAGGTCAGCCACCCGGTCGCCGTCGATCCCGACGAGACGCTGCGTGCGCACGCGCGAAGCCGCGGCTGGCCGATCCTCAGCCTGCGCGGCTGATCGGTTATCATCCCGGCATCCAGACGCAGTTCGAGCGCATGATCCGCAAGATTCTCCGCCGCGCCATCACCCGGGTTTTCCTGCGCGGCGAGCCCGCAAAACGCAAGCCAGAAACCATCCCGGCCGAGCGCCACGGCATCCGCCGCGAGATGGTGTCGTCCGGCGCGCGCAGGACGTGCGAGGTGCTCCAGCAGGCCGGCTTTCAGGCCTACGTCGTCGGCGGCGCGGTGCGCGACCTGATCGCCGGCATCCGGCCCAAGGACTTCGACGTCGCCACCGACGCGACGCCCGACCAGGTGCGCGCGCTGTTCCGCAGGAGCCGCATCATCGGCCGCCGCTTCCAGATCGTCCATGTCATGCAGGGCGCCGAGACGATCGAAGTGTCGACCTTCCGTGCCGCCCATGACGACGAGACGGCGAAGGACGAGCATGGCCGCGTGCTGCGCGACAACGTCTGGGGCACCATCGAGGAGGACGCCGCGCGGCGCGACTTCACGATGAACGCGCTCTACTACGACCCGGGCCAGGAGGTGGTGCTCGACTATCACCACGGCGTCGAGGATCTTCAGAAGAAGACGCTGCGCATGATCGGCGACCCGCGCGCCCGTTACCGCGAGGATCCGGTGCGCATGCTGCGCGCGGTGCGCCTCTCGGCCAAGCTCGGCATGCGCATGGACCCGCGCGTGCAGGCGCCGATCCGCGAGATGGCGAAGCTCATCGAGCACGTGCCGCCGGCGCGGCTCTTCGACGAGATGCTCAAGCTGCTCTTCTCCGGCCATGCCGTCGAATGCGTGAAGCGGCTGCGCGAGGAGGGATTGCACCACGGCCTGCTGCCCCTGCTCGACGTGATCCTCGAACAGCCGCTCGGCGAGAAGTTCGTCATGCTCGCGCTTGCCAGCACCGACGAGCGCGTGCGCGCCGACAAGCCGGTCTCGCCCGGCTTCCTTTTCGCCACGCTGCTCTGGCACGAGGTCCTCGCGAGCTGGGAACGGCGCAAGGCCGCCGGCGAAACCCCGATGCCGGCGCTCTTCGCCGCCATGGACGAAGTGCTCGACCAGCAGGCCGAGAAGCTCGCCATCACCCGCCGCGTCGCCGGCGACATCAAGGAGATCTGGGCGTTCCAGCCGCGCTTCGACAAACGCGCCGGCCGCGCCCCCTTCAGGCTGATCGAGCAGCCGCGCTTCCGCGCCGCCTGGGACTTCCTCTCGTTGCGTGCGCAAAGCGGCGAAGCGCCGCAGGAGCTCGCCGACTGGTGGCGCGATTTCGCCGACGCCGGGCAGGAGGCTCGCGAGCAGATGCTGCTTCCCGACGCGGGCAAGAAGCGGCGCCGCCGGCCGCGCGGGCGGGGCGCCAGGGCGACCGAAGCGAAACTCAGCCATGGTGACACGCCGTGATCCGTGCCTATGTCGCGCTCGGCTCGAACCTCGGCAATCCGGTGCAGACGGTCGAGGACGCCATCGAGGCCATGGCCTCGCTGCGCGGCTCGCTGCTGAAGGCGATGTCCTCGCTCTACCGCACGGCGCCGGTCGGCCTCAGGCGCCAGCCCGACTTCATCAACGCCGTGGTCGCCCTCGACACGCGCCTGCCGCCGCGTGAGCTGCTCGAGGCGCTCTTCGCCGTCGAGGCGCGCTTCGGCCGCGAGCGTTCGGTAAAAAACGCGCCGCGCACGCTCGATCTCGACCTGCTGCTCCACGGTGACACGGTTTCGGACGATCCCTTCGTCACCCTGCCGCATCCACGCATGCACGAGCGCGCCTTCGTGCTCGCGCCGCTTTCCGAGATCGCGCCGGGCCTCGTCATTCCCGGCCGCGGCACGGTCGAGACGCTGCTCGCGGCCTGCGCCGGCCAGCGCATCCATCCGCTGACACGGCCATGAGTCTCCAGAACGTTCCCGTCGTCTTGCAGACCGCGTTCCTGCTCGCGGTGTCGAACATCTTCATGACCTTCGCCTGGTACGCGCACCTCAAGAACCTCAACGACCGGCCCTGGTGGATCGCCGCGCTCGCCTCCTGGGGCATCGCGCTCTTCGAATACCTGATCCAGGTGCCGGCCAACCGTATCGGTCATCAGGAGCTCAACCTCGGCCAGCTGAAGATCCTCCAGGAAGCGATCACCCTGTCGATTTTCGTGCCCTTTGCCGTCCTCTACATGGAACAGCCGCTCAAGCTTGACTATCTCTGGGCCGGCCTGTGTATCCTCGGCGCGGTGTATTTCATTTTCCGGGGAGCGTGATGACCTATCTGGCGAGCAGCAAGCCCGTGACCCTGCCCGAGCTCCTTCGCCTCAAGCGCGAGGGCGAGAAGATCGCCATGCTCACCTGCTATGACGCCTCGTTCGCCGCGCTGCTCGACCGCTGCGGCGTCGACGTGCTGCTGGTCGGCGACTCCCTCGGCAATGTCATCCAGGGCAAGACCTCGACGCTGCCGGTGACCATGGAGCACATGGCCTATCATACCGAGTGCGTCGCCCACCAGGCGTTGCGGCCGATGGTGGTCGCCGACATGCCCTTCATGGCCTATCACGAGTCGAAGGAGCAGGCGATCCGCAACGCCGGCCGGCTGCTCGCCGCCGGCGCCGAGATGATCAAGCTCGAAGGCGGCGAAGTGATGGCCGAGACCGTGCATTTCCTCGTCGAGCGCGGCGTGCCGGTCTGCGCCCATATCGGCCTGACGCCCCAGTCGGTCCATGCCCTCGGCGGCTACCGCGTCCAGGGCCGCGACGAGGCTTCGGCAGCGCGGATGAAGAACGACGCCATCGCCCTGGAACAGGCCGGCGCGGCGCTGATGGTGCTGGAGATGGTGCCCTCCAGGCTCGCCGGCGAGATCACGCGCTCGCTCACCGCCTGCGCCACCATCGGCATCGGCGCCGGGCCGGAATGCGACGGCCAGGTGCTCGTGCTCTATGACATGCTCGGCCTCTATCCGGGCAAGAAGGGCCGCTTCGTCAAGGATTTCATGCTCGAAGCGACGAGCATCGAGGAAGCGGTGAAGAACTACGTCGCTGCGGTGAAGAACGGCAGCTTTCCCGCCCCTGAGCACTGTTACTGACCATGATGGCTCCCTTCCCCATCCCCCTTCCCGAGGAAGGGGGTGACGCCGGTTCAGCCGCTTCGCGGCTTCCGGTACGATGACTCGTCGCCCCCTTGGGGCGGCCCTTCGGAGGCGACATGCAGATCCACGAAACCATCGCCGGCCTGCGTCAGGCATTGGCTCAAACCCGCGCCGGCAGGCGCGTCGCGCTGGTGCCGACCATGGGCAACCTGCACGAGGGCCACATCGCGCTGATGACCCAGGCCCGGCAGCACGCCGGGATCGTCGTCGCCACGATCTTCGTCAACCGCCTCCAGTTCCGCCCTGGCGAGGATTTCGACAAGTATCCGCGCACCTTCGCCGCCGACTGCGAGAAGCTCACCGCCGCGGGCGTCGACCATTTGTTCGCGCCGACGGAGACCGAGATGTACCCTCGGCCGCAGGGCTATCACGTCGTGCCGCCGCCCGAGCACGACGCGATCCTCGAGGGTGAATTCCGTCCGGGCCACTTCAGGGGCGTCGCCACCGTGGTCATGAAGCTGTTCCAGATCGCCCAACCCGATGTGGCGCTCTTCGGCAAGAAGGACTACCAGCAGTTGATGGTGATCCGCAGCATGGCCGCCGACCTCAACGTGCCGGTGGAGATCATCGCCGGCGAGACGGTGCGCGCGGCCGACGGCCTCGCGCTTTCCTCGCGCAACGGCTATCTCTCGGCCGAGGAGCGGGCCGAGGCGCCGCGGCTGTTCCGGACGATCACCAGGGTGGCAGAAGCGATCCGCGCCGGCGACACCGACTACGCGGCGCTGGAACGGCAGGCGATGGCCGAACTCGCCGCCGCCGGCTGGGCGCCGGACTATGTTGCAATACGGAAAAAATCTGATCTACAATGGCCGGCCGCTCACGAATCCGGCCTGGTGGTGCTGGCCGCGGCCCGACTGGGCACGACGCGCCTCATCGACAATCTGGAAGTGTAGGGCACCGCGATGCGCTCAGGCCGGCGGTGCGCCAGCAGCGGAAGGGCTCCGGGCCGGTCCCGGTCGAGTGTCGTTTCCTTTGCCTGAGAAAGGAACCACCATGCAACGCATGATGCTCAAGTCCAAGCTGCACCGCGTCACGGTCACGCAGGCCGAACTGCATTACGAAGGCTCCTGCGCGATCGACGAGGATCTGCTCGACGCCGCCGACATCCGCGAATACCAGCAGATCGAGATCTGGAACGTCACCAACGGCGAACGCTTCACCACCTACGCGATCAAGGCCGAGCGCGGCTCGGGCACGATCTCGGTCAATGGCGCCGCCGCGCGCAAGGCCGCGCCGGGCGATTTGCTGATCATCGCCACCTTCGCGATCTACAACGAGATCGAGCTCGCCCACTATGCGCCCGAACTCGTCTATGTAGACGCGAAGAACCGCATCACCCGCACGAGCAGCCAGATCCCCGTCCAGGCCGCCGCCTGAGAGCCTGTGGAAAATTCTGCTGCGCTTGCCAATACTTTGTTGCTCGCTCGCTCAAGGCTGCGCCTATCTGCATGATATGTCTT
>CAZGYD010000053.1:0-8073 GCA_964530115.1 uncultured Rhodocyclaceae bacterium
ATAAGCGTTTGCAGTGTTCGGTCGACAGCGGGACCAGGGGCGCAGAATTCGTGCGCCTGCTCGACGGTCTGCTGCAGCACCTCGTAGATGGTCCTGACCTCGTAGCGAACTTCCCGCGTCTCGCGGTTGTAGCGCTTGCCGTGGCAGACGTCGCAGGGCACGTAGATGTCGGGCAGGAAGTGCATCTAGACCTTGATCCTGCCGTCGCCCTGGCAGGCCTCGCAGCGGCCGCCCTTGACGTTGAAGCTGAAGCGGCCGGGGCCATAGCCGCGTTCGCGCGCCTCAGGCACGCCGGCGAACAACTCGCGGATCGGCGTGAGCAGCCCCGTATAGGTGGCCGGGTTCGAGCGCGGCGTGCGGCCGATCGGCGACTGGTCGACATTGATCACCTTGTCGAAGAATTCCAGGCCCTCGATGCCGCGGTGCGGAGCAGGCTCGACCGCCGAACCGTAGAGGTGGCGCGCGGCGGCGGCATAGAGCGTGTCGTTGATGAGCGTCGACTTGCCCGAACCGGAAACGCCGGTGATGCAGGTGAACAGGCCGACCGGCAGTTCGAGGTCGACCTCCTTGAGGTTGTTGCCGCTCGCGCCGAGGATCCTGAGCATGCGTGAGCGACTGGGCGCCGTGCGCCTGGCCGGCACGGCGATCGACCGCCGCCCCGAGAGATAGGCGCCGGTCAGCGAGGCCGGGTTCGCCGCCACCTCGGCCGGGGTTCCCTGCGCGACGACGCGGCCGCCGTGCTCGCCGGCGCCGGGACCCATGTCGACGACATGGTCGGCGGTCTCGATCGCCTCGTGGTCGTGCTCGACGACGATCACCGTGTTGCCGAGATCGCGCAGATTCTTCAGCGTCTCCAGCAGGCGGGTGTTGTCGCGCTGGTGCAGGCCGATCGACGGCTCGTCGAGTACGTACATGACGCCCGTGAGGCCGGAGCCGATCTGCGAGGCGAGCCGGATGCGCTGCGCCTCGCCGCCGGAGAGCGTCTCCGCCGAGCGGTCGAGCGAGAGATAGTCGAGGCCGACGTTGATGAGGAACGTGAGCCGGCTGGTGATCTCCTTGACGATCTTCTCGGCGACCTGGGCCTTGTGGCCGCTCAGTTGCAGCAGGTTGAAGAAATCGCGGCACTGGATCAGCGAGAGGCTGCTCACCTCCGGCAGCGTGCGGCCGCCGACGAGCACATGCCGTGCCTCGCGGCGCAGGCGCGTGCCGCCGCACTCCGGGCAGGGCTTGTTGTTCAGGTATTTGGCCAGTTCCTCGCGGACCATGACGCTGTCCGTTTCCCGGTAGCGCCGCTCGAGGTTGGGGATGATGCCTTCGAAGGCATGGCTGCGCTCGAAGCGCGTGCCCTTATCGTTGAGATAACGGAAGCGGATCTGTTCGCGGCCCGAGCCGTAGAGGACGACCTGCCGCACGTTTTCGGGCAGTTCCTCGAAGGGCGTGGCAACGTCGAAACCGTAGTGGGCCGCCAGCGATTCGATCATCTGGAAGTAGAACTGGTTGCGCTTGTCCCAGCCCTTGATGGCGCCGGCGGCGAGCGAGAGGTGCGGATAGGCGACCACGCGTGCCGGGTCGAAGAACTGGATCGAGCCGAGGCCGTCGCACTTCTGGCAGGCGCCCATCGGGTTGTTGAACGAAAACAGCCGCGGCTCGAGTTCCTGGAGCGCGTAGCCGCAGTGCGGGCAGGCGAACTTGGCCGAGAACAGGTGCTCGGTGCCGCTGTCGATCTCGACGGCCAGTGCGCGGCCTTCGGCGTGGGTCAGCGCGGTCTCGAAGCTCTCGGCCAGCCGCTGGCGCACGTCGGGCCGGACTTTCAGGCGGTCGACGACGATGTCGATCGAATGCTTGCTGTTCTTGGCCAGCTTCGGCAGGGCGTCGATGTCGTAGACCGTGCCATCGACGCGCAGGCGCACGAAGCCTTGCGCCTTCAACTCGCCGAACAGGTCGAGTTGCTCGCCCTTGCGGTTCGCCACCACCGGGGCGAGGATCATCAGCCTGGTGTCCTCGGGCAGGGCGAGCACGTGGTCGACCATCTGCGAGACGCTCATCGCTTCGAGGGCGACGCCGTGCTCGGGGCAGTGCGGCGTGCCGGCGCGCGCATAGAGCAGGCGCAGATAGTCGTGGATCTCGGTGACCGTGCCGACGGTCGAGCGCGGGTTGTGGCTGGTCGCCTTCTGCTCGATGGAGATGGCCGGCGAGAGGCCCTCGATGAGGTCGACGTCCGGCTTTTCCATCAGTTGCAGGAACTGGCGCGCATAGGCCGAGAGCGATTCGACATAGCGGCGCTGGCCCTCGGCGTAGAGGGTGTCGAAAGCGAGCGAGCTCTTGCCGGAGCCCGAGAGGCCGGTGATGACGGTGAGCTTGTTGCGCGGCAGGTCCAGGCTGATGTTCTTGAGGTTGTGGGTCCTGGCGCCGCGGATCCTGATTTCGTCCATGAGGAGCGGAGGGCGTGTCGGGGCGACCTGATAATATACGCGACCCCGTTTGCCAAAGCCATTCGGCATGCTTTCCCCCGTTCCCGACCCGATGACCCGCGAAGAGCGGCGCGCCGGCGCCTCGCTCGCCGCGATCTTCGGCCTGCGCATGCTCGGGTTGTTCCTCATCTTGCCGGTGTTCGCGGTCCATGCGCCGAAGCTCGCCGGCGGCGACGATGCGCTGCTGGTGGGGCTGGCGCTCGGGGCCTACGGACTCACCCAGGCCTTCCTGCAGATTCCCTACGGCATCGCCTCGGACCGTTTCGGCCGCAAGCCGGTGATCGTCGCCGGGCTTCTGCTCTTTGCCGCGGGCAGCTTCCTCGCCGCGGCGGCCGACCACATCGCCTGGGTCATCGCCGGCCGGGTGATCCAGGGCGCCGGCGCGATTTCCGCGGCGGTGACGGCGCTCGCCGCCGACCTCACGCGCGAGCAGCACCGCACCAAGGTCATGGCCATGATCGGCTCGACCATCGGCCTCGTGTTCGCCACGTCCCTCGTCGTCGCGCCCGTGCTCTACGCTGCAATCGGCATGTCCGGGATCTTCGCGCTGACCGGCATCCTCGCGCTCGCGGCCATCGCGCTGATCGCCAGGGCGGTGCCGACGCCGCCGGCCGCTGCTCCGTCGGCCCGCGTTCCCTTCCGTACCGTGCTCTTCGATGGCCAGCTCGCCCGGCTCAATTTCGGCGTGCTGGCGCTGCACATGATGCAGACCGCGCTCTGGGTCGTCGTGCCGCCGATGCTGGCCGAGATGGGCGGCTTGCCCGTGGCCGAGCACTGGAAGGTCTATCTGCCGGCGGTGCTGCTCTCCTTCGCCGTCATGGTGCCGGCCGTCATCGCCGCCGAGCGGCACGGGCGCATGAAGGCGGTGATGGCGGGCGCCATCGCCGTCCTCGTCGTCGTCCAGATCGGCCTCGCGGTGGCGGCAGGCGGGCTCTGGTCGATCGGCCTCTGGCTGCTCTTCTTCTTCGTCGGCTTCAACATCCTCGAGGCGACCCAGCCGTCGTCGATCTCGCGCATCGCTCCGCCCGGCGCGAAAGGCGCGGCCCTCGGCATCTACAATACGACGCAGTCGATTGGGCTTTTCCTCGGCGGCGCATTGGGCGGCTGGCTGTCGAAGCATCACGGGCCCGGTGCGGTGCAGGCGTTCTGCGCCTCGCTGGGTGTGGTTTGGCTGTGGATGGCGGCGACGTTGAAGCCGCCGGTTCGGAACACGGGCGAGACTCGATAAGGAGAGAGGCGATGGCATCGGTGAACAAGGTGATTCTCGTGGGCAATCTCGGCGCGGATCCGGAGATGCGCTACACACCCAGCGGCGATGCCGTCTGCAACGTCCGCGTCGCCACCACCGAGTCCTGGAAGGACAAGCAGACCGGCGACAAGAAGGAGATCACCGAGTGGCACCGCGTGGTCTTCTACCGCAAGCTCGCCGAAATCGCCGGGCAGTATCTGAAGAAGGGTTCCCAGGTCTATATCGAGGGCCGAATCCGCACCCGCAAATGGACCGACAAGGAAGGCCAGGACCGCTATACGACCGAGATCGAAGCGCAGGAGATGCAGATGCTCGGCCGCCGCGAGGGCATGGGTCAGGCCGGCGACGCCGGCGCGCGCGAGGGCGGCAACAGCCGCCCGGCATCCTCGAAGCCGGCCGCCGCGTCGGGCGGCGGCTTCAGCGACTTCGAGGACGACATTCCGTTCTAAAAAATTGGGGACCTCGTGGTCCCCGAAGCAGAAGAGGGGCGCCGGTTCGGGCGCCCTTCGCGCTTACTTTCCGGCCAGCCAGTTGGCGATGGCCTGGTCGGCCTGCTGCAGTGCCGTACCGGCGGTGCCGGTGTAGGCGGGGTTCATGTTCGGCGGCAGCGTTCCGCCTTTTCCTTCTCCGGTCGGGCCGTTGTGGCATTCGTAACAGCCGATGCGCTGGCCCGGGACGAAGCTGACGGTCCTGCCTTCCACTGTGAAGGCCTTGGCCTTCCTGACCTCGGAAAGATAGCTGCCCTTGTAGTCGGTGCCGTGGCAGTAGGCGCATCCGCTGCGGTCGCGCTTGGCCGCATCTTCGTGCCCTTTCACCCAGTCCTGCGTCGTGGTGTGCATGCCGTGCGGCCCGCCGTTGCCGGTGTTGGGAACCGTGGCATGGCAAACGGTGCATTCGCGGATCGTGCCGCGATAGCCCTGGAGGCCGACACTGAGGACGTTGTCGTTCTCGTGCGAGCTCGGATATTCGGCGTGCGTCGCGCCATGGCAGGCCTCGCACTGAAGGTTGCCGTGTCCCTTGCTGAAGCGGAAGAGCGAGTAACCCGCGGCGGGTACGTTGGCATTGGTCGCGAAGCGCGTGTCGCTGACGGCGCGCAAACGGCGGGTGGCGGGATCGATCGCCGAGGTTTCCCGCTTGCCGTCGTAGTGGCAGGCCTGGCAGTTCGGCTGTTGCAGCCAGCCGACGCGGTTACTGGCGCCGACATCGCTCATGTTGCCGTGGCAGCTCTGGCAGCCCATGGTGGCGTTGCCGGCGGCATCCGTCGCATTGCCCATGGCGCCGCGCAGGCACTTGGTGACCGAGCCCGGATGGCACATGTAGCAGGCGCTGCGATCCCCGGTGTCGTCGAGCTTGAGGTTCGAGGCCGGGTTCACGACCTGCCCGTGGCTGCGGTGCTGCGCCGCCGTCAGCGTCGAGATGCCGGCGATGCCGGTGCCCGGCAGTGCATTCGAGGCGTGACAGGCGGCACAGAGGACCGGCTTGCCGGAAGCGGCGGTCGCCATGAGACCGGCGCTGTTGTAGCCCTTGGCCGACAGCGCTGCCTTGAAGGTGGCGTTGTCCTTCTGCTTGTCGTCGTGGATGCGCAGGATGTTCTTCTTCCAGTCCTTCTGCGGGTCGGTATCGAAAGCCCAGCCCGAGGCCGGCGGACGGGCCGCCAGTTGTGCCGGGGTTCCCGTCTGGCGGGAAGCATGGCAGGCCTGGCAGGTCATCTCGTCGGAGACGGGGAGGACGGTCTTCGCCGTCGCGAGGACCTTTCCGGAGGCGTCCCTGGCGACGACCTGGACCATCGGATAGAAGTTCTTCCGGCCGGCATCGTCATAGGGCGTGATGGGGATGCCTTCGGCTTCGAACCAGCCGTGAGCGGCGTTGAAGACGAGCGGCGCGGGCGTGCGGCTCGGCGTCGGATTCCCGGTCAGACCGATGTCGTCGGCCGGACGCGCCCCGAACAGTGAAGCGACGTACTGCCAGAAATTCGTCTTCGTGGCGCTCTTGGTATTGATCGAGCCTTGAAGATCGGCGACGGCTTCGTAGGTCAGGGTCACTCCGCCAGTCACCTGCTTGCCGGTCCGCTTGTCGACGAGCTGGGCGTGGAGGTTGTTGTAGGGCGGCAGGATCGACATGATCGAATAGTCGTTGCCATCGACGCAGTGCATGCCCAGATCGTTCCACGCCGTCAGCGCGTAGCTGGCCGATGGCGCTGGCGCCGTACCCGTTCCCGATCCCTGGCCGGAGTTTTGCTGATCTTCCGTCTTCGAACCGCCAGAGCTCGAGGCAACGACGGTGCCGGTATCCTGGCCGGCGCCCAGGTCGGCGGTTCCGCCACCGCCACAGCCGTGACCGATCATGATCACCGCCGCGAGGAGCAGCGGCAACGACGCCATTCGTTTCATGAGCCTTCCTCCTTTTTCTTGTTGGCGCAGCGCGATGCGGCGGTTTATTCCTCGGGCCGTGGCCGGCAGATGCCGGCCACGGTCACTGGCGGGGCGATCATGCCCGGAGCGGATTTCGCCAGCGAGACGTCGCAGAAACCCGACAGCACGCCGGCGAGGGGCGGTCCGCATTGAAGGTCTGACTCAAGTCGGCGCGGGAAATGCTCGATAAGAGGATGTCAGTGGCCCGCTTGCCATGGGACGGGAGGTGGCTGCCAAACTCAGCCGTCGTAACACGCCGGCGCGAGTTCGCTGCACGCAGAGGGATCGGTCCGACATTCGATGAAGACGCTCGAATCGCTGAATCTGACGGGTGAGCTGCCCAGCCCGAAGGGCGTGGCGCTCGCCGTGCTCGAACTATGCCGGCGCGAGGATGCGACCACGGCCGAGATCGCCCGGGTCGTCCAGACCGATCCCGCGCTCTCGGGCCGGCTGATCCGGCTGGCCAACGCCGCGGCCAACAATCATGGCCGCGCCGTCGCTTCGGTGCCCGATGCCATCCTCAAGGTCGGCATGGTGGCCCTGCGTCAGGTGGTGCTTGGTTTTTCCCTGATCGATCAGAGCCTGAGCGGGCCGTGTCAGGCCTTCGACTACCGCCGCTTCTGGTCGCAGTCGCTCTTGATGGCGCTGGCGGCGCAGCGGCTGGGCGGCGTCTGCCGCGTGGGCGTGACGGACGAGCTGTTCGCCTGCGGCCTCCTGGCGCAGATCGGCCAGCTGGCGCTGGCGACGATGTATCCGGTGGCATACGCGGCGATCCTCGAGGCGGCCCGCGCCGGAGGCGGGCTGGTCGAACTCGAGCGTGAGGCCCTGCAGACCGATCACGCGGAGCTGACCGCGGCGCTCCTGATGGACTGGGGGCTGCCGAAGGCGCTGGTCGAGCCGGTCTATTACCACGAGACGCCGGAGGAGTCGGGGTTCTCGGAAGGCTCGCGGCCCCATCAGCTGACCCATCTGCTGCACATGGCGAGACGGGTGGCCGAACTGGGCGTCGCGCCGGAGTGTGAGCGCGCCGACCGCGTTGCCCGGCTGATGCTGCTGGGCGGGAAGATTGGCCTCACCTCGGACGATGTCGGCATCCTGGTCGACGACCTGGTCCGGCAATGGCGCGAATGGGGCGAGATGCTCGACGTGCCCGCCTCGGCGCTGCCGCCCTTCGGTGACATGGCCCGCCGGACGGGGACGAAGGAAGCCGCGGATCCGCAGACGCTGCGCGTCCTATTGGTCGCGGCCGACCCGGCGGCGCTGGCCGCCACGAGGGAGATCTTCGCCGGGACGCTCGGCCATGTCGTGTTCACGGCGGCAAACGGCGAAGAGGCGCTCGCCGTGGCGGTCGAATCGATGCCGCAGGTGGTGGTGGCCGAGCGGACGATGCCGGTCATGGATGGCCTGGAACTCTGCCGCGCGCTCCGGGCCACCGAATGGGGCCAAGGAATGTACGTGATCCTGCTCGCCGACCGGGATGCGGAAGATGCGATCCTCGAGGCGTTCGAGGCCGGGGCGGACGACTGCATTCCAAAGCCGGTCAGCACCGCTTCGCTGCGGGCCCGGCTGCGGGCCGCCTGGCATTACGTCAGGCTGCTGGAGGCCTGGGAGCGCGACCGGGCACAGCTCAAGCAGTTCGCCGCCGAGCTGGCGATCAGCAACCGCCGCCTCGAGCGGGTGGCGATGACCGACCTGCTCACCGAACTGCCCAACCGGCGCGCCGGCATGGAGGCACTCGAGCAGGCCTGGAGCGGGGCCGCCCGCACGGGACAGCCGCTTTCGGTGCTGCTGCTCGACATCGATCATCCCAGATTGTCCATTAGCGATTCTGCAGCGCATGAATGACAGGCGGAGCCGAAGCGTTGGCCCAGAGTCCGGCGAACCAGGCGCGTTTTCGGCGGGGTACGGACAGCATCAGGCGGTTCTGGCTGGCGTCCTGGTG
>CAZGYD010000054.1:0-13954 GCA_964530115.1 uncultured Rhodocyclaceae bacterium
GTTTCAATCCTCGCCCGGCCCACGTGGAGCCGGGCGTCAGGTATCACGCAACCCTCGAATTTTCGATCAAAAAATCGTCGCGATGCGCGTACCGCTCGCTGTCATCGAATCCAGTGAGCCACACCATTTTGCCTGCAAAGCATTTCATCCGCACGAACAATATCTTCCGTGAAGCGCGAACCTGTCGGATTATTACGTCCGCTTGCGATCCGCGCGTCATACCACCAGCGGCCCTTCGAAGTCGGTCGCCTTGAACACGCCGTATTCCTTGACGTGCAGCCGAACCGGCTCTGTGAGCCGATAAAAACGCAAACAATCTTCACGGGGCTCGATTTCAGCAACGAGTCGGCGTTCCAATTCCTCGAACTGTGCAGCGTCGACGCGGCATTCGAACACCGACTTCTGAACGCGCTGCCCTACGCTCTCGCAAATCCGGGCCACGCGGCGCAACCGCCGGCGGCCTTCGCGCGTTTCCGTGGTGACGTCGTAGCAAACGATGACGAGAAAGGTCACTTCGGCGTAAATGGCAGATAAATTTCCGCATCGCCACGGATGCAGCGCGCCATTAGGCGTGCCTGAACGAAAGGCGCCAGGCCGATGGCCAAGGTGGCGTCAAGCACCGGGTGGATCAGGGTTTCCTGCTTGCGCTCCTGATAGGCAACGACGACCGCCTTGCGCGCCGCCTCCGAGAGGCTGACCGCCCCACCCGGCCGTTCTTCGAAATCGTTCGGCTGGATCTGCCGCCGGTTGATGAGCGTCAGCGCCAGGCGGTCCGCGAGCAGCGGACGGAATTCCTCCATCAAATCGAGGGCCAGCGCCGCCCTGCCCGGCCGGATGGCATGCAGGTAGCCGATCTGGGGGTCGAGACCGACGCTTTCGACGGCGCTGCGGCAGTCATTCATCACCAGCGCGTAGAGAAAGGAAAGCAGCGCGTTCATGCGGTCCCGTGGCGGTCTGCGCGAGCGCCCGTCGGGAGTGAAGGCCACTCGCACCTCCGGCCGCACCAGTCTGCCCATGACGCCGAAGTAGCGCTTGGCGGCATCGCCCTCGATGCCGCGCACGGCATCGAGATCGCCTGCGTGTTCGAGCCGAGCCAGCGCCCGGGCGAACTCGTCCGCAACCATGGTAAGTTCCGCATTGTCGTCCTCACGCCCGGATTCACGCGCCCCGCGCAGGAGCACTTGCCTACCGTTCTTGAGTTTGCCGGCGATGCACGATTTTGCCGTGGCAAGGCAAAGGTCAGCTTTGGTCAGGCGCGCATGCTGGGCACGGCGCAGCAGTACGTTGCCCGATACCGCTCCTTCGAGGCGCGCCTTGAAACGCCCATGTGCATCGAGCAGCACGAGGCTCTTGCCTTCATCGGCCAGGCGGTGCATCAGAATGGGCGAGACCATGACATGACCAAAGCAGACGACCGACGAAAGGTGATGGAGGGGCACACGCAGCCTGGTCTCGCGCTCCACCTCGATGCGCAGGGTATCGTTGTCCAGATGCAGATAGGCTTCCGGCGTGGTGACGTAGAGGGTATTGAGGAGCTGCATGCCTCAATCCTCCGGGGTGTACAGGCGCCCGGCCTCGATTCTCGCGCTGGGCTGGCAAGCTTCGGCAAGGGAGCACTTCGCGCAACGCTCATCGAAAACGGGTGCCGGCAGAGCAGCTTCGGCGAGCAGACTGCGCACGGCTGTGGCGGCGGCCTCGACGCATTCACATAATGCCGCATCGATGCGCACTTCGCGGCGCCGCCTCGATCCGGCATAGAAGACGGCACCCGCCGGCACCGGCCTGCCTGTCATCTCTTCGAGACAAATCGCCTGCGCGGCGAGTTGAAGGTCATCACAGGCGGCGATCCAGGCAGCCTTGGCTCGGCTGCCGGCCTTGTATTCGACCGGATAAGGTGTTCCGTCCGGTTCGAATTCGACGACATCGCATTTGCCGATGAGGCCGAGCCGGTCGCTCCACACCGGCAGAGCCCGCTCGACACGTAGCCCGGCACGGACTTCGAGACCCGGCGTATCGACCTGCCGATGCACGGCCCGCCCGCGCAGGGTGTAGAGGTTCTCCTGGAAGATCTGATCGACGTGGATCAGCGCACACTGGCGCGGGCAATAACACCAGTGCTGGAGCGCCGAGAGGGGGATGACGCCGTCCGGGCCGTCCATTCATTCGAACAGCTGCCGCATCGGCTCCTCCCGGTCGATGCCGAAAAGCGTGGCTCCCGCCGTAAGAATCGTCGAGAGTGTGCCGATACGCAATGGATCATGATGCGGCACCGTGAGGTGATGCTCCCTCCTCTGCCTCGAGGTCAGGCGAACATGGCCGCCGGTTTGCCGGGAGGGCACATAGCCCAGCCTTTCCAGCCGTCGGATCAGCGCCGCAACGGAAAGATCACGCAGCATCCTCATGCCGCCAGTGCTTCTTCACGAGTGATGTGCAGGCGAATCACCCTCGTTTTGTCGCCCTCGTCGTAATGACAGCGCACAGCATCGCGCAGCCGGTCGTACAGAGCTTGCAAATCGTCGGCCTCGGTGAAGATGTCCGCACCGACGGCGCGGGCGACGTAGCCCCCTTCCGGCGCCTCTTCGACGATGAAGTGGATTTCCGTCATGGTCAGCACCTCCGGATCAATGTGACGTTTGGCTGGTCAGCGATCTTGTGTTCGCCCACCTCGACGGGCTGGCCGTCGAATAGCACAGAGTATGCGCCGAAGTCACGCGGAAGATCCACGCCAGCTTTTCGCTCTACCGTGAGGCGATCAAACAAGGCATGGGCCGGCGCGTTGCCGAGTTCCGAGGCATGCTTGAAGACGTAAAGCCCGCGCGTCGTCATTTCGCCCCGGGCAGCAGAGCGGTCGTGTTCGAACAATTGGCACAAAGCGGTGAAGAAGAGTTCGAGGTCATCGTCCGAAAACCCGGTCTGTCTGGCAAGGAAAGCTGAGACGAAGCCGTGGCAGCGATAGAGGCCATAAGGCACCGAATGCTTGCGGCCCATGGTGCGGTTGTCGCCCTCCTGCTTTTCGGCCTCGGATTCGGTAGCAACAGCCATCCGGGTGATCGAATGCTCCTGAGTAATCACCGGGTCGATGGAACGGGCGAAGGTGAGCTGCACCGGGCCTCTGACCTGGCCGCAATTGATACCCGTTGACATCACCGCGCCAAAAGTGCGCACGTCGAAGAAATTGGCGCACATCCATTTCTTGGCTTCCTCCACCGCGTCGCCGCCCTTGCGCTTCTTGGTGTCGCCTTCGAGCGCATCCTCACGGCCGATGGCAACATAGGCGCGCTTGTGCTGCGCATTTAATACGGCCTTTTCCTTGACATAGATTTCAAAGGGCGGTTGCTCGCCCTTCGTCATGCCGACGAAATTACGCACTTTGCGCTTCAAGCACACGTCGGTGACCAAGCCGTGGCCGGTCTCGGCATCGAGCCGCGGCAAATTGCCGGCATCGGGGTCACCATTGGGGTTGCCGTCCTTGACGTCAAACAGCAGCACGAAGTCGTAGCGGTGGTTCAGTCCCATTGTGTTCCTCCTTCGGAAGTGTCGGAATCGGATTTGCGGGTGAAGAAGTCCTGGCGCTGGTGGTAGTACCCCAGCGCGAAACGGCCTTGTTCGGTCAGGGGCAGTTGGCGCGGGAAATCGGAAAGCTTGCCCATGATTTCGCCGATCAGGCGTTCGAAATAAATGCGCCGACCGGCCGTGAGCTTGCCCAGATGATGATTCTTCAGGCGCAGCAGAGTCGTAAAAACAGCCACCGGCGTGCTCGATGCTGCGCCATAGTAGCGATCGCGGATCGTGGCATTGAGGCCGGGGCTGGCCTCCTCCTGGATTTTCTCCAGTACGGCGAAGAGACGACCGAGCCGATAGGCCGGGTTGGGATTGTCGGTATCGAGCATGGGCATGAACTCCTTCTCGGGGGTCGATGGGAATCTGCGATTGGCACAGCGAATCTCGCGGTTGAGGCAGGCCTTGAGCAGCGCGGCGCGAGCATGGGTCACACGTTGCTCGGCGCGGCAACGGCCTACGGCGCCAGTGAGCAGGGCCGCGGGATACGGTGTGTCTTCGCCGCTCAGCACAGTGCGGACGATTTCGCCGCCGAGGTTCGGTGGAATATTGTCGGCCTTGCCCTGCACGGCGATGGCGGTAAGCAGGCGGAACAGCGACAGGTGGCGCGGATCACTGGGGCCACGTGCCACTTCCAGATCGTCGAAGTGTCTGCGCAAACGACGGCCGAGCTCCGCTACTGTGCCGGTCTGCCAGAAACGCACAGTGATACGCGCGGCGTTGGGCGCGAGGCCCAGCACATAACAGCGCGTGCCGTCGTCGTCGCTGACGAAATGGCCGGTATGAATGGATCGATAAAGTGTCGTGAGCGCTCGCGTGCCGCGGTCGGGATCATCCTTTGGCGGCTCACCAAAGAGATCGGGTACCAGCGTTTCCAAATCGTTCGGCTTTTCGGCCCAGAACACCGTCGAGGCATCACCCACCTGCACACGCTGGCGCGAGTCGCGGCCAAGCAGATGATTGAGCGCCGTGGTGTAGGCGAAGGCGGCGGGTTTGCCGACCGGGGCATTGGCGCCCTGGCGCTTGCCGTAGGAATTGAACGCGTCAAGATTGAACGAAACGATGTTGGCACCGGAGGACTGCGCACCCCAGACGCCTTTGATCGGAGCGTGCAGCCGCTCCACCGGCGCGGGTTCGCCGGTGACGAGGCAAAACACCGTTTCGGAATCTACCTCGCTCTCCCCGGCTGCGGCCAAGGCGATCGCCGGATGCTGGCAGATCAGTTCGATCTCGCCTTGCAATTGCAGGCACAGCAAAGGATTGGTTTCCAGAATCTCTGACCAAAGCGGATCGCTCGCCAAAGCCGTCAGGTCGAGGGTATCGAGAAACTTACGTGCCGCCACCACACCCGGCAACGATGCTGCCGGCTCTGGCAAGGCATCGATGCGCGCCTGAAAGGCGGCATGTTGCTCGGCCACCCGCTCAGGCTTGCCCCGGGTATCAATGCCCAACACATATTCGGCCGTATCCCACAGCAGATTCGCGGCCACACCGGAAGAGCGTTTGACCGCTGCCGGAACAAGGAAACGTTGTCCAATGAGTTTTTTTCCCTCTTTGCGGCGCGTATCGCGGATCGGGGCTACCCAGCGGCCCTCTGAGTCGATCTGGATGACGAAAGGGATCTCCTTTTCCTCCAGCCCATAGGCTGGCAGGCGACATGCGGGATCGGGGTCGGCCACCTTGCGCCAGTAGTAGTCGGCGAGCGCTTGTAGGATCATCGCCGCACCTCCTCACCGACAAACGGCGGCACCTCGATCACGCCTTTCGTCATCTGTGCGCGAAAAAAGCTCGGCCGAGGATCGTCGGCCTGAGTGAAATCGAGGTCATGCAACATCCAGCCCAAGTCACGCGTCTCGTTTATCGGTGGCGGCTCAGTGGCAGGGTCGGCGACGTAGCGAAAGCGCGCGGCGAACTCGCGACAGCCGAGATAGGGCTGATTCACGCACTGGCCCGCGGCAGCGCGCCGCTCGAACATGGCGCGGAATTTTTCCGGCGTGCTTTGATCAAGGCGGTCGGCACGTACATCGAGATCAGCATGGATACGGTAGGCCACATCGCGCAGAAACAGGCCGGCGCGCTGCTGGCGTTCGTCCTCGATGTTCAGGGCCAGCACAGTCTCGCCGCCGTTCATCGCCGTCTGCACGTTGCGCACCGGGATCACGCTTCCGACCTCGTTGCGCCTGAGGTTGATCCATCGGATCGGGCGCAAGACCTCAATGCGCCGTATTCGCCAGCGCACCGCCGGTTTCCAGAAGATGGCCTCGAACACCGCGCGCGCGGCGGAAGGCGTCATCACGTCGTAGGAGACGCGCTCGACCTTCATTTCCGGCCGTGTGAAGCAAGCTAAATCGCCCGAGACTTCTAGACAGTAAGTTGTTGAAAGCATGAATCCCTCCGCGATCAGATCACCAGAGTCGGCGCGGGTAGGACGGCATCCTCGTCGTCACGCAAGCCGAGCACCGGGTCGTAAAGCAGGTCATTATGTTGAACGAAACTGCCCGGGGAAACTTCGACCACGTCGCCGGTCGCCGCTAGACGCTCGGCGATGCGGCGCTTGACCGTCACTGCACAACGTTGCAATTTGCGCATCAGCCAGCGTTCGGGGCCTTCTTTCTCAAGCCGACCGAGCAAACCATCGATACCGGGATAGCCTTCGTAGCGGACGAAAACCGTCGCCTGGTCTTCGTCGTCGATCAGGCGGAATTTGTCGGCAGCGGTGCGAAACTGGACTTCGAGTTCCCGACCTGGCGCCAGATCTCGGATGATGCCTTTCTTGTCAAGATCGATGCCGTAGTACAGCCGGTCGAAATAGCGCTCGAAAAGTTCCAGTGCGAGCGGGTCATCCGGCCAGTTCCTCAGCACGTCGAGGCAGGCATCGGCGGCCAATCGTTGGTGGCCCGGCGGCGGGGCTTCAGGCGGCTGGAAGACGACGACGCGGCCGCGCTCCTTTTCGCCTTCACGGTTGCAACGGCCGGCTGCCTGGGCAATCGAGTCGAGGCCGGCGAAGGCGCGATAGACGACCGGGAAGCTCACATCGACGCCGGCTTCGACGAGGCTGGTAGAAACTACGCGCAAAGGCCGATCATCACGGCCGGCACGCTTGTCGGCGAGCCGTTGCCGGATCTCTTCGATCACTCTGGCCCGGTGAGCACCGCACATCAGTGCCGAGAGATGCAGCGTACCCCGGGGCAAGAGTCGCCAGAGGCGACGGGCATCACTGCGCGTATTGACGATCGCGAGCACGCAGTCCTCTTCGGTGATACGAGCCGCGATTTCCTCCCAGATTGAGCGCTTGTCCCACTCGGGCAAGTGGACGGCTACCCGCTTCAGGCGCTGGTACAACTCGGGTGGATCGGCAATGATTTCGCGCACGGCATCCAGACCGCGCCGGTTTTTAGCGGCATCGAAATAGGTCCTGCTGGCCAGCGCCGGCTGAGTCGCCGTACACAGCACGACGCTCACCCCATAGTGTTGCCTCAGGAGATTCAGCACATCGAGGATGGGCTGCAGAAATTCCGGCGGCAGGCACTGGGCCTCGTCAAGTACGATAATGCTATCGATGAGGTTGTGTAGCTTGCGGCAGCGTGAAACCTTCGTAGAGAACAGAGATTCGAACAATTGCACGTTGGTGGTGACGACAAGCGGAGCATCCCAGTTTTCGCAGGCGAGACGCATCCTGAGAGTATCCCGCGCTTCCTCGTCGTAATCGGCTTGGCTGTGGTGCTCGACGACGTTCTCCGCACCGACGGCGCGGGCGAAGACGTCGGCGGTCTGTTCGACGATGCTGGTATAGGGAATCGCATAGATGATGCGCTTCTTGCCGTAACGGCGCGCGTGTTCAAGTGCGAAAGCGAGTGACGAGAGCGTCTTGCCGCCCCCGGTGGGTACGGTGAGCGAAAACAGGCCGGGCAGCTCGATTGCTCGCGCACGGCATTGGGCCAGAACCTCGGCGCGCAATGTATTGACCGCCGTGTTGCCGGCACTGGCTCGCAGGGCAGCCAAATGGCTCTCCAAACGAGCCGATAGTTCATCGAGACTGGCGAAACCCGCTCGGGCCCCCGCTCGGCCACCGTCCATAAAGGCTTCGGTATCGAGGAAGTCGGCATCGACGAGACAGGAAAACAGCATGCGCAGCCAGAGCGCAAACCCCTTCGAGCCACCCGGCACCTGCCGCAAATCAGGTGCCGCGCTTGCGCGCAGTACCTCTGCCGGTGCAGCGGCACATGCCTCGTCGTACTCGCGGCGGGCATCAGTGTTGCCCTTCGACAGCCGAACATCGAGTCCGCCATGCCAGTCGGGGAGGCCACCGTGATGGCCGGCGATCAGATACGCGAGCGCTCGGCCCGCAGCGCCAAAGCGCTCGACGGCATGCATAGCTCCCGCCGTCGAATGCGTCTTGTCACGGGAAGTGATGCGGGTTTCGATGTGGGCATTTTCATCGACCTGATCATGGAGGTACTTTTGAAATCCCGGACGATACTTGCCAAGATCATGCCATAGTCCCGCGAGCCTGGCCAAATTCTGCGCGCCCAAAGGTGCCGCGAAGCTGGCCGCAAGATGCGACACGCGTTCCAGATGGTCTTCCAGCGCATGCTCCCGAGCGGCCCGCTCATCGGACCGGGCCGGGCGAATATGGGCGACGTAGCTCACGTCTTACCTCCCGAGTTCCGGAATGCCATTTTGCATGAGCGCAGGATGGCATGCATCAGGCTCACCAGATGCGCCAGGGGGAAGACCGGCCGCCACCAAAGCACGGGCCTATAATTCGTGGCCCGCGGCTGTCCAGCCTTCTAGCCCGTGACCTCTCCCCTGCTTCCGCTCCCTGCGCCACTCCCCAAACCCGGCACCCGCTCCGACCTGCCCGCACTGCCCAGCTCCGCCGATGCGCTGGCGATCGCGATGCTCGCCGGCGAGGGCCGGCCGCTCGCGGTCGTCACCGCGAGCCCGCTCGACGCGCAGCGGCTCGCGGAGGAGGTCGCCTGGTTCGCACCAAAGCTGCGCGTGCATCTGCTGCCGGACTGGGAAACGCTGCCCTACGACAGTTTCTCGCCGCATCAGGACCTGGTCTCCGAGCGGCTGGCGACGCTCCACGCGGTGACGCGCGGCGAGTGCGAGGTGCTGATCGTCGCCGCGGCGACCGCGATCGCGCGCATGGCGCCGCCGGCGCACCTCGTCGGCCACACCTTCTTCCTCAAGAAGGGCGACCGTCTCGACATCGAGGCGCTGCGCTCACAGCTGACGCTCGCCGGCTACCAGCACGTGACGCAGGTGGTCGCGCCGGGCGAGTACGGCGTACGCGGTGGCCTGATCGACCTCTTCCCCATGGGCACGGCCCTGCCCTACCGCATCGAGCTGTTCGACGATGAAGTGGAATCGATCCGCACCTTCGATGTCGATTCGCAGCGCACGCTCTATCCGGTGCAGGAGATCCGCCTGCTGCCCGCGCGCGAATTTCCGCTCGGCGAGCCGGGGCGGGCCAAGTTCCGCGCCCGCTTCCGCGAAACCTTCGAGGGCGATGCCTCACGCATCACGCTCTACAGGGACGTTTCCGCCGGCATCCTGCCGCCGGGCATCGAATACTATCTGCCGCTGTTCTTCGACGAGACGGCAACGCTGTTCGACTACCTGCCCAAGGACACGCTCTTCGTCAGCCATCACGACGTCACGGGAGCGATCGCCGCGTTCTGGCAGGACCTGAACGGCCGCTACCGCATGCTGAGCGGCGACCGTTCGCGTCCGGTGATGGCGCCGGGCGACCTTTTTCTCACCGACGAGCAGTTCTTCGCCGCGGCAAAGGCGTTTCCGGTCTGCAGAGTGCTCACCGCAAAGGACACCAACAGCGCAAGGGAAGACCATGAAGGAAACCCTGCGGCCTTTGCGGTGGAACTGCCCATGCTCGCCGTCGACCGCAAGGCCGAGGATCCGCTGGCAGCGTTCCGAACCTTCCTCGCCGGTTTCCGCGGCCGCGTGCTGCTGGTCGCCGAATCGCCCGGCCGGCGTGCCACCGTGGCTGAGTTTCTGCACGAGCACGGCCAGGCGTTCGAGCCTTGCGAGGATTTCGCGGCGTTCGTTTCCGGGCAGCAGCGTGTCGCGCTCGCCGTGGCGCCGCTGTCGGGCGGCTTTCTGCTGCCGGGGGCCGGCCTCGCCGTCGTCACCGAGAACGAGTTGTTCCCGGCGACCGCGCGCCCGCGCAGCGGCGTGGGCCGGCGCGATGCCCGGCGCAGCAACCTCGAAGGCTGGCTGCGCGATCTTTCCGAGCTGCGCATCGGCGACCCGGTGGTGCACGAGTCGCACGGCATCGGCCGCTACCGCGGCCTCGTGCACATGGATTATGGCGACGGCGACACCGAGTTCCTCCACCTCGAATACGCCGAGGGCGCGACGCTCTATGTGCCGGTTTCGCAGCTCCACGTCATCACGCGCTACAGCGGCGCCGATCCGGAAGCCATCGAGCTGCACCGGCTCGGTTCCGGCCAGTGGGAGAAGGCGAAGAAGAAGGCGGCCGCCCAGGTGCGCGATACGGCCGCCGAGCTGCTGCACCTCTACGCCCTGCGCGCGGCGCGCCAGGGGCACCGCTTCGATTTCAAGGCGCACGATCTGGAAGCGTTCGCCGCCGGTTTCGGCTTCGAGGAAACACCGGACCAAAAGGCGGCGATCGACGCGGTGATCGCGGACATGCGCTCGGGCAAGCCCATGGACCGGCTGGTCTGCGGCGATGTCGGCTTCGGCAAGACCGAGGTGGCGCTGCGCGCCGCCTTCGTCGCGGTGGCCGACGGCCGGCAGGTCGCCGTGCTCTGCCCGACGACGCTGCTCGCCGAGCAGCATCACCAGACCTTTTCCGACCGCTTCGCCGACTGGCCGGTCAAGGTCGCGGAGCTTTCGCGCTTCAGGAGCGCCCGGGAACAGGCCGCGGCGCTCGAGGGGCTGGCGCAGGGCAAGATCGACATCGTCATCGGCACCCACCGGCTGCTGCAGAAGGATGTCCGCTTCGCCCGGCTGGGCCTCGTCATCATCGACGAGGAGCACCGCTTCGGCGTGCGCCAGAAGGAGGCGCTCAAGCAGCTGCGCGCCGAGGTCGACGTGCTGACGCTGACGGCGACGCCGATCCCGCGCACGCTCGGTCTTTCGCTCGAAGGGCTGCGCGACTTCTCGGTGATCGCCACCGCGCCGCAGAAGCGGCTGGCGATCAAGACCTTCGTCAGCCCCTGGTCGAACGGCCTGATCGTCGAGGCCTGCCTGCGTGAATTCAAGCGTGGCGGCCAGGTCTATTTCCTCCACAACGAGGTCGAAACCATCGAAGCCATGCGCGAGCGGCTGGCGAAGCTCCTGCCCGAGGCGAGGATCGTCGTCGGCCACGGCCAGCTGCCCGAGCGCGAGCTCGAGCGCGTGATGCGCGAGTTCACCCAGCAGAAGCACAACCTGCTCCTGTGCTCGACCATCATCGAGACCGGCATCGACAACCCGCACGCCAACACCATCATCATCAACCGCGCCGACAAATTCGGGCTGGCCCAGCTGCACCAGCTGCGCGGCCGCGTGGGCCGTTCGCACCATCAGGCCTACGCCTACCTGCTGACCCACGACGAGGCGAAGCCGACGCCGCAGGCCCAGCGGCGGCTCGACGCCATCCGGGCGATGGAGGAGCTCGGCTCGGGCTTCTTCCTCGCCATGCACGACCTGGAGATCCGCGGTGCCGGCGAAGTGCTCGGCGAGGAGCAAAGCGGCGAGATCACCGAAGTCGGCTTCGCCATGTACGCGAACATGCTCAACGCGGCGGTCAAGGCGCTCAAGGCCGGTGAGAAGATCCCCGACCTCACCGCGCCGCTCTCGGTCACCTCGGAGATCAACCTG
This sequence comes from uncultured Rhodocyclaceae bacterium, assembly GCA_964530115.1. Classification (GTDB taxonomy): domain Bacteria; phylum Pseudomonadota; class Gammaproteobacteria; order Burkholderiales; family Rhodocyclaceae; genus Fen-999. The sequence continues at coordinate 11,410 of CAZGYD010000054.1, forward strand.
CGCCTGCCGGCCCTGCTGCCCGACGACTACTGCCCGGACGTGCACGAGCGGCTGACGCTCTACAAGCGGCTGGCCAACTGCGAGACGGAAGACGAGCTGCGCGCGATGCAGGAGGAACTCATCGACCGCTTCGGCGAACTACCGGCACAGGCGCAGGCGCTCATCGAGACCCACCGGCTGCGCATCGCCGGCAAGGCCATCGGCGTCGCCAAGCTCGACGCGGGCGCCTCGTCGATCCAGATCCAGTTCGTGCCCGCCCCGCCGGTCGATCCCGCGGATATCATTCGCCTCGTCCAGTCGGATCGCGCGTTCAGGCTCGCGGGCCCCGACAAGCTGGCCTGGCACCGGCCCACGGCCGGGCTGAGGGAGCGCGTGGCCGCGGTCCGGGAGCTCTTCCACCGTCTGAGGCCGAAGACATGAAACCCATCGCGCCCCTTGCCTTTCTCGCGGTCCTGGCCGGCTGCGCCGGCACCGACTGGAACCGCAACGTCTACGAAGGGATCCGGCAGCAGCAGACGCTGCCCGACGCGAGCGGCGACGTCAAGCCGAAGGTGCCGATGCCCGACTACGAACGCTATCGGCGCGAACGCGAGTCCCCCCGCTGAGCGCCCTGGAGTCGTTGAATGGCGACGCCCGCCCGTTCCGGCGCCCATCCGTTAGAGTCTCGTGCCCCTCGTCGGCCGAAGGATAGGCAGGCGCGGGAGTGACCCGAGAACCGACTCCCCGACCCATGCCGGAATTCCTGCGTTCTGCCCGACGAATGCCGTGGCTCTTGCCGGCGCTGATCCTGGCCGGCTGCGGTGGCAGCGGCGGCGGCACCAATGCGTCGGCCGGTGCGGATACGCCGACCGAGATTTCCGCATCGCCTCCGGCCGAGCCGGAGCCCGCCGCCCCGCTGGCGTATGAAACCTGCGGCATCGCCGGGTTTGCCGGCAACATGCTCGCCGCCGTGAACGAGGCGCGGCAGACGGCGCGGCTGTGCGGCAACATCTTCTACGCCGCCGCGGCGCCGCTCTCCTGGGACGACAGGCTCGCCCAGGCGGCGGCCGGGCATTCGCGCGACATGGCCGACAACGATTTCTTCTCGCACACCGGCTCGGACGGCAGCACGCTCTTCACCCGTATCGAGGCGGCCGGCTACCCGCCCATGGCCTGGGCGGAGAACATCGCCGCCGGTTACGGTGACGTCGCTTCGGTGATGGCCGCCTGGCTGAAGAGCCCCGGGCATTGCGCCAACATCATGAACCCGGCGTATTCGGATTTCGGCGCCGCATGCGCGATGAACGGCGCCTCGACCTACAAGCGCTACTGGACGCAGGACTTCGCCGCGCCGCGGTAGCCCCGGCGCCGCGGGCCCGCCGTCAATGCGAACGACCGGAAGGCGAACGGAGCGGGCGCACCGGCACCCGGTCGCCGCTGGCGAGCGGGTCGTCGAAATGCTGCTGCCGGATGGCGGCGAAATCCCGGCCGGGCGCCGCCATCGGGTCGAGACAGGTCAGGCCGGCAAAGCCGGGCGCGCCGAAGGCGGGCGCCCTCACCGCCGCTTGCGCATGACTCCGCTTCTTCTGCCATTGTTCCCTGTTCATGTCTTCTTCTCCGTCGCGTGATCGCGGAATGCGTTCGTCATTTACGGCGCGGGTCGAGGTTTCTTTAATTCCGCGACGAACCCATGGCTGTCTTCACCATACGCTTGGACAATGCCGGTGCGCAGGCCGTCTCGCCGTCACGACACCTGTGTCATCCAGAAGCCCCCGATCGCGAAACTCAGCCGTCGTAACACGCCGACTCCGCTTCCTCGTTGGCGGTGACGCTACCCGCTCACTGTTGCAGGACGATGTCGCCGGTGTTGCCGCGCCGGGATGGCCGCGGGCCCTATAATCCACGGTTCCGATTCCAGCCCGCGCTTCCATGCAACAAACGGAAAACCTCAATATCGAAGCCTTCGAGGCGATGCCGACGCCCGCGGAGATCCATGCCCGCCTGCCGATGACCGAGGTGGCGGAGTACTCGGTCGTCTCGGGACGCCGCACCATCGAGGCGATCCTCGATCGCCGCGATCCGCGGCTGTTCATCGTCGTCGGTCCCTGTTCGATTCACGATCCGGTCGCCGGCATCGACTATGCCCGGCGGCTGAAGGCGCTCGCCGACGAGGTCGCCGACACGCTCTATCTGGTCATGCGCGTCTATTTCGAAAAGCCGCGCACCTCGACCGGCTGGAAGGGTTTCATCAACGACCCGCGGCTCGACGACTCCTTCCACATCGAGGAAGGCATGCACAAGGCGCGCGAGTTCCTGCTCGCGGTCAACGAGCTCGGCCTGCCGGCGGCGACCGAGGCGCTCGACCCGATCACGCCGCAGTACCTCGGCGATCTGGTCGCCTGGACGGCCATCGGTGCCCGTACCGCGGAATCGCAGACGCACCGCGAGATGGCCTCGGGCCTGTCGACCCCGGTCGGCTTCAAGAACGGCACCGATGGCTCGGTGGAGACCGCCATCAACGCCATCGTCTCCGCCTCGCGGCCGCACAGTTTCCTCGGCATCAATG
>CAZGYD010000055.1:0-2421 GCA_964530115.1 uncultured Rhodocyclaceae bacterium
TGACCGTTACCTATCCATCTGATCCACAACACGTTTGTCTAATGGTATCCATTAGAACCGACCTCGCCCCAGCGCCGAGGCGAAGGCTCACAGCTTGCCTCAAATTCACGAAAAATGGCTAATGGACAATCTGGGTTCATCAACGGAATCGAGCGCTACTGCCTTTGGCTGAAAGACGCAAGCCCATCGGAAGTTCGTCTTCTCCCCGAGATTCACAAGCGGATGAGTGCAGTTCGCGACTTCCGTTTGGCGAGCAAGCGACCGGCAACACGAGAGCTCGCTGCCACGCCCGGTATGTTTGCATTCGTCTCCCATCGAGAAACGCCCTACCTGTTGGTTCCAAGCGTATCGTCCGAAAGGCGAACCTACATTCCGATCGGATTCATGCCGGCCGATGCCATAGCAAGCAATCTCTGCCTCACCGTTCCACAGGCAACCGCTTACCACTTCGGCATTCTCACCTCGGCGATGCACATGGCCTGGGTGCGCTACACCTGCGGCCGATTGGAAAGCCGCTACCGCTACTCCGCCGCCATCGTCTACAACAATTTCCCCTGGCCCGAGAGCCCGACCGCCAAGCAGCGCGAGGCCGTCGAAGCCGCCGCGCAAGGCGTGCTCGACGCCCGCGCGCAGTTCCCCGGCGCGTCGCTGGCCGACCTCTACGACCCGGTGGCCATGCCGCCGGCGCTGGTCAAGGCACACCAGAAGCTCGACGCGGCCGTCGACGCCGCCTACGGCCAGAAGGGCTTTGCCAGCGATGCTGCGCGGGTGGCGTTCCTGTTCGAGAGGTATCGGCGGCTGACGAGCTTGCCATCAGCGACGGAGACGCCAAAGCGCCGCGCGACTAAAGGCGTTTGAGCGGCAGCTTCGTAATCGTGCCTGAAGGCGTTACCCGATAGGCGAAAGGGGCAGGTGTTTGGGACGCCAGGGCGACGAACTTCGGTAGCTTGTCGACCAGCAACCGACTCAGCACCTCACCCTTCATTTTTCCAGCACGGGCGACGAGAAATGCCCTGACCTTGTGGTCCTTGAGGGCGTCGCGTTCGCTGGCGCGGTAACGAATCCGGTAATCGAGCGTGAGAGCGATCCAACCACGTTTGCCACAGGCGGCGAGCCACTCTTCATCCGAGCCATCGGCGGCGAAATGGTCGGCATGAACCTCGACGTTTGCGCCGGCACCGCGCAGCGACTCCGCAACCCGCTTGCTGCCCAGGTTGCGGTCAAGGAAGAACGTCAGTTCCTTAAGCTGCTTTTCGTAAGGGGATAACTTCGTACCGGATCGCTTGTTCGACGGCATCGCGGGAAAGGCCGAAATCTTCGGCTAGTTCGTCGATTGAATCGCCCGCCTTGTAGCGCTGGGCAAGGATTGCCGTCGAGATACCCGTGCCGTCGACGATCGGGTTACCGAAGGCGATTCGCGGGTCGATCACGACCTCGGCCGCAGCCGGTCTGGCGGCGGGCGCGGCGAAAAGGTAAAGCTTGCTCGGCATGCCCTTGCTGTCTCGACGAACATGCTTGAGCGAGTCCATCATCACGGCACGCATGGCCAATTGACCGTCCTTGGACACCGCGACCAATTGTCCATACTTATCCAGGAAGAGATCAACGCCGTCGGTGAGGAATCGTTCAGTCAGCAAGGGGCGCCGTTCCTTAGTCTGCCGTTTCACATAGTCGAGCGCCTTGCGGATGTTGGGCATCGAAATGTGGTGATCAGTGCGCCGCATCGAATTGAGCGTAAATGCCTCGATCAAGTTGTAGAACGACAGGCAACGACGTTTCTTGTCCGCAAGATCAATCAGCGGCTGAAACAACTTGCGGCCAGCAGTGGTCTCATAGGTACGACCAAGGACCCACGAGCGTAACGTAGCCGCCGGCATGTCCAGATAGGACGCCGCTTCGGCAATTGAATAGGCTGGCTGCTCTCTCGGATCTGTCATGCTGTCCTCACGCGGCAGGAGTCTACGCTGGTTGTCAGGCCTTGTGATAGATCTCCGCACCCTGCTTTACGAACTCGACGGCCTTCTCCTTCATGCCCTCTTCCAGCGCCTGCTGTTCCGAAAGGTGATGGCTGGCGGCGAAGTCGCGCACGTCCTGCGAAATCTTCATCGAGCAGAAGTGCGGGCCGCACATCGAGCAGAAGTGGGCGCGCTTGGGGAGGTCCGAGCTTTGGGCGGCGATCTTGTTGGCAGGGATGCCGTCCTGGACGTCGTTCTGGTCCGGCCGGCCGGGGGGCTCCTTGGGCGTCACGTCGCAGAGCATCGCCGAGCCCTACCAGCCGATCATGGCGGCGCCGATGGCGCTGGTGAGGTCGTCGTAGCCCGGGGCGATGTCGGTGATGAGCGGCCCGAGCGTGTAGAAGGGCGCCTCCTTGCACCACTTCAGCTGCAGCTCCATGTTCTCGCGGATCATGTGCATGGGCAT
>CAZGYD010000056.1:0-26212 GCA_964530115.1 uncultured Rhodocyclaceae bacterium
GCACCAGGACGCCAGCCAGAACCGCCTGATGCTGTCCGTACCCCGCCGAAAACGCGCCTGGTTCGCCGGACTCTGGGCCAACGCTTCGGCTCCGCCTGTCATTCATGCGCTGCAGAATCGCTAATGGACAATCTGGGTTCAAAGGGCATTGCGGAAGTCCAGCGAAAACCGCCCTTTGACGGGCCCAAATCGGGAAAAATGGATAGTCCGTTCGGACTAATGGTCTTTGATGCGGTGCAAATTCTTGCCGTCGCCGCCGAAGGACTGAGCATTTGCCGTCATCATCGTCCCGGTACGCCGGGGGCCGGTATGATTGCCGGACCGGAACGGCGAGAGGTGGAACATGCGGCTCGATCACGAACAGGAAAGCGCGAACATCGAGGACCGGCGCGGCATGCGCATGCCCGGCGGGCGGGCCGGCGGCATCGGGCTGGGCACGGTCCTGCTCGCGCTTGCGGCGAGCTGGTTCTTCGGCATCGATCCGGCCGCGGTGATCGGCGTCGCGACGCAGATGCAGGGCGCCGGGCCGGTCCAGGAAGTGCCCGCCGGCCGCCCGCCCGCCGACGACGAGGTGGCGCGCTTCGTCGCCAAGGTGCTCGGTTCGACCGAACGCACCTGGCAGGAGCAGTTCCGGCGCGCCGGCCGGCAGTACCAGGAGCCGAAGCTGGTGCTCTTTTCCGGGGCGACGCCGACCGCCTGCGGCACCGGCCAGTCGGCGATGGGGCCGTTCTACTGCCCGCTCGACCAGAAGGTCTATATCGATCTCGTTTTCTTCGGCGAGTTGCAGCGGCGCTTCCGTGCGCCCGGCGACTTCGCCCAGGCCTACGTGATCGCCCACGAGGTCGGCCACCATGTCCAGCACCTGCTCGGCATCTCGGACAAGGTCCATCAGGCGCAGCAGAATGCGCGCAGCCAGGCGCAGGCGAACGCGCTCTCGGTGAGGCTCGAGCTCCAGGCCGACTGTCTCGCCGGCGTCTGGGCGGCCAAGGCCCACGAGGCGCGGCAGATCCTCGAAGCGGGCGACGTCGAGGAGGCGCTCGCGGCCGCGACCGCGATCGGCGACGACCGCCTGCAGAAGCAGTCACAGGGCTATGTCGTGCCGGACGCCTTCACGCACGGCAGCTCCGAGCAGCGCGTGCGCTGGTTCCGCCGCGGCCTGGAGAGCGGCGACTTGAACCAGTGCAATACCTTCCAGGCGGCGAGCTTGTAATCCGGAAACTCAGCCGTAGTAACCCCCAGTCGGGCCGTGGGTGCGCGGCTACCTGGCCGGCAGCTTTTCGAACAGGCCAACCGCCGTTTCCATTTCCTGGAGGATGAGCTCGCTCGCGGCGGCGACGTCGGTCGCGAAGTAGTGCCGGTCGCCACCCTTGCGGTCGAGGGCGGCCTGGAAGAAGATCCATTGCCGGCCGACGAGCTCCAGGGCGTCGCGGAGCTGCTTGTGGTCGGCCGCGGCCTTCTTCAGCTCGTCGTGTGCGGCGATGAACTCCTTGCGCGCCTTGTCGAGTTCGGCCGCCGAACTGGCGTCGCCCACGCCCCAGCCGATCGCCTGGTAGAACTTGGCCATGCGCTGCGAGAGCATGCGCTGGCGTCCGGCGATGTTGACCAGCCTCCCGGCCGTGGTGCCCGAGTGCTTCTCGAGCTGCTGCGTGCCCTGGTGGGCGAGCCTCAGCACTTCCTCGGACAGGGCGAGCACATCCTTGCCGGCTGCCTTGTTGGGCGCGACGCCGACCAGCGCATCCTTGTAGGCGAGCCAAGCCTGCTGGAGCTGCAGGTAGGTGTTCTTGATCTCCGCCGTCGGCGCAAAGTTCTTCAGTTCGACGAGCTGGCGGTCGAAGAGGGCGATCGAGCTGTCGAGCACGCGCTGCGAGCGCTCGACATCGACGTTCTGGCCGAGCTGGAAATAGGCCTTGGCCATGCGCTGGGAGAGCATGCGCTGGCGGCCGGCCTTGTTGATCGCCGAGTTGATGTCGGCGATCTGCGCCAGGGCGCTGCCCGCCGAGACGAGAAACACCAGGGCGCCGAGGAGGGATGCCCAGACACGGGCGCGGAATGGCCGCATATGACTTTCGTCCGGTTGGTGGAAACCGGCCGATTGTTTTTGCGCACTGCGGCCAGCGCCTTGATTCCGGTCAGTTTTTCGCCGATGCCGAGAGTTACTTGGCCAACTCCGCAAAAACCGCTTCGGCGGCCGCGATCGTCGCGGCGATGTCGGAGTCGGAGTGCGCCGCCGAGACGAAGCCGGCCTCGAAGGCGGAAGGCGCGAGATAGACGCCCTTTTCGAGCATGGCATGGAAGAAGCGGTTGAAGGCGTCCTTGTCGCAGGCCATGACCTCGGCGTAGGTGAAGGGTGGCTCTGGCGCGAAATAGAGGCCGAACATGCCGCCGACCGACTGGGCGCAGAAGGTCACGCCCCGGCGCTTCGCCGCTTCGGTGAGTCCCGTGACGAGGGCCGCGGTCTTTTTCGCCAGCGCCTCGTAGAAGCCGGGCGCCTGGACCTTCGCGAGCGTCGCCAGGCCCGCCGCGACGGAGAGCGGATTGCCCGAGAGCGTGCCGGCCTGATAGACGGGCCCGAGCGGGGCGATTTTCTCCATGATCGCGCGCCGGCCGCCGAAGGCGCCGAGCGGCATGCCGCCACCGATCACCTTGCCGAAGGTCGACAGGTCCGGCCGGATGCCGAACAGGCCCTGCGCGCTGCCCAGGCCGACGCGGAAGCCGGTCATCACCTCGTCGAAGATCAGCACGGCGCCGTACTGGTCGCAGAGCGTGCGCATGGCGTCGAGGAATTCGCGGCCCGGCACGACCAGGTTCATGTTGCCGGCGACCGGCTCGACGATGACGCAGGCGATCTCGCGGCCGAACTCGTGGAAGGTGCGCGCGAGCTCGTGCGGCGAGTTGTAGTCGAGCACGATGGTGTCACGCGCGAGATCGGCCGGCACGCCCTCGGAGGAGGGGTTGCCGAAGGTCAGCGCGCCCGAGCCGGCCTTGACCAGCAGGCTGTCGGCATGGCCGTGGTAGCAGCCCTCGAACTTGACGATCTTGTCGCGGCCGGTGAAGCCGCGGGCGAGCCGGATCGCGCTCATGGTCGCCTCGGTGCCCGAGGAGACGAGCCGCACCATGTCCATGCTCGGCACGAGCTTGACGAGCAGTTCGGCAAGCTCGATCTCGGCCTCGGTCGGCGCACCGAAGGACAGGCCCCGGGCGGCCGCCTGCTGCACGGCGGCGACCACGTCCGGCTCGGCGTGGCCGAGGATCAGCGGCCCCCAGGAGCCGACATAGTCGATGTAGCGCTTGCCGTCTGCATCCCAGACATACGCACCCTCGCCGCGCGCGAAGAAGCGCGGCGTGCCGCCGACGGAGCGGAAGGCGCGCACCGGCGAATTGACGCCGCCGGGGATGGTTTTCTGGGCTCGGACGAACAGTTCTTCGTTGCGGGTCATGGCGATCTCTTGGTGTCGAACAATTCCTGGTAATCGGACGCCCGCCGGCTGATGTCCATGGCGTCGAACAGGTCGCTGATCACCGCGACCATGTCGGCGCCCGCGGCGATCACCCGCGGCGCGTTCTGCAAGGTGATGCCGCCGATCGCCGCCACCGGCAGGTCGAAGCGGCGGCGGGCTTCGGCGAGCATTTCCAGGCTCGCGGCGACCGCGCCGGGCTTGGTCGGCGAGGGAAAGACGCTGCCGATGCCGACGTAATCCGCGCCGGCGCGGGCGGCCGCCTCGACGCGGGCGAGTTCGTTGTAGCAGGAAACGCCGAGGATGCGCCGGGGTCCGAGCGCCTCGCGCGCCGTCCTCGGGTCGAGGTCGTCGCCCCCGACGTGGGCGCCGTCGGCGCCGATCTCGACCGCCAGCCAGACGTCGTCGTTGACGATCAGTTTCGCGCCGTAGGCCCGGCACAGGCGGAGCAGCTCGGCCGCCTGCGCGCGCTTTAGCGGCGCCGGCGCCTGTTTGTTCCGGTACTGGACGAGGCGCGTGCCGCCATCGAGCGCGGCCTGCACGAGGGCGGACAGCCGCGGCAACAGCCGGTCGTCGGGCGTGACCGCGTAAAGACCCCGGAGCGCCTGCCAAAACTGTTGGGCTTCGCCCCATCCCTCGCTGCGCTCGGGACCGCCGCTACGCGGCGTCCTGCACCCTTCGGGCTGGTCAGCCATCGTAAGACGCCGGCTCGTGGCGAGCCCAGAAGAAACGATCGGGAATGAACTGGCCCATGCCGGGCCGGAAGCCGCCGGCCAGCGCCTGCCAGGTGTATTCCTGGGCATCGCGCACCGCCTCCTCCACGTCCAGGCCATTGGCGAGATTGGCGGCGATGGCGGACGCCAGCGTGCATCCCGAACCGTGGTAGCTGCCCGGAAGGCGCTCCCAGGAGTCTTCGCGCACGGGGCCCCGTTGGCCGTAGAGCGTGTTGACGACCTTGCCGGTATTTTCGTGCGTGCCGGTGACCAGCACATATTCCGCGCCCGCGCCGACCAGCCGTTTCGCACATTCCGAGAGGCTCGGCGCATCCGCGTCGCCGGCTTCCTCGTCTTCCGCGAGGTCGAGCGCGAGCCGCCGGGCCTCGAGGCTGTTGGGCGTCAGGATGGTGGTGCGGGGGAGCAGCAGATCGATCAATGCGACGATCGCGTCCTCGTCGGCGAGCTGGTCGCCGCGCCCGGAGGCGAGCACCGGATCGAGCACCAGCGGCACGTCCGGGTAATCGCTGACGATCTCCGCGATCACGGCGATCGTTTCGACGCTGCCCAAGAGGCCCAGCTTGAACGCCGCCACCGGCATGTCCTCGAGCACGGCGCGCGCCTGGTCGGCGACCCAGCCGGCATCGACGGGGAGGATCGCCTCGACGCCCGCGGTGTCCTGGACCGTGATCGCCGTGATCACCGACAGGGGATGGCAGCCGAGGCTCGCGAGCGTCAGCAGGTCGGCCTGAATTCCGGCGCCGCCGGTCGGGTCGGAGGCGGCGAAAGTCATGACCATCGGTGGCAGAAGTTCGGTATCGGCGCTCATGCGGTTCGACTTCGGCCGGTCGGTTGGCCAAGGCGTGAAAACGTCGTTGAATTGCCGAAAATTCTAACCGAAACGCTTGGGCTGCCCCCGCTCGGCCTCCAGCCCGGGAATAGCACGGGAAATTTGCCGCAACCCTCGGCATCATCAGCAATTGCCACGTAATACCCTCAAGTCCCAGGCGGTATGGCCGATCTAACGACAGTTATCCGGGAGGCAGCAGGACGGCGTGGCCGACATCACAAATCCAAACAGCGTCAAGGTGATGGTGATCGACGATTCGAACACCATCCGCAAGAGCGCGGAAATCTTCCTCGTCCAGGCCGGCTATCAGGTCGTGCTCGCCGAGGACGGCTTCGACGCGCTCGCCAAGATCGCCGACCATCACCCCGACGTGATCTTCTGCGACATCCTGATGCCGCGGCTGGACGGCTATCAGACCTGTGCCCTGATCAAGAAGAATCCCAAGCTCTCGGCCACGCCCGTGATCATGCTCTCGTCGAAGGACGGCCTGTTCGACCGCGCCCGCGGCCGGATGGTCGGCTCCGACGAATACCTGACCAAGCCCTTCACAAAGGACAGCCTGCTCAAGACCGTCGCGGCCCACTTGGCCCGCCGTCAAACGACATGAGGACACCGCCATGCCCGTGAAGAAGATTCTCGTCGTCGACGACTCTCCCACCGAACGCCATGTGCTCACCGAGCTGCTGATGAAGGCCGGCTACACGGTCATCACCGCCGACAGCGGCGAGCGCGCCATCGAGATCGCCAAGAGCGACCGGCCCGACCTGATCCTGATGGACGTGGTCATGCCGGGCATGAACGGCTACCAGGCGACGCGCACGCTGACCCGTGACGAGGCGACGCGCGACATCCCGGTCATCATGTGCACGACCAAGGGCCAGGAGACGGACAAGATCTGGGGCATGCGCCAGGGCGCCAACGACTACATGGTCAAACCCGTCGACGGCCAGGCGCTCCTGGCGAAGATCGCCGCTTTCGGCTGAGACGATGGCCAGGCGCATCAGCCTCCGCGAATTCCAAAAAAGCCTCGCCGAGCGGCTCGCCTCCGCCCAGCGTGGCGAGTCGCGGCGCGCGCTATTGGGTGTCGCCTCCGGCAACGATCTGTGGCTCCTCGATCTCGCCGACTCGGGCGAGGTGGTGCCTCTGCCGGCGCTGACCACCGTGCCGCTGACCAAGCCCTGGTTCGCCGGCATTGCCAACATCCGCGGCACGTTGCACAGCGTCGTGGATTTTTCGGCCTTCCGCGGTGGCGAACCGACGCGGCGCAATGCCAACGCCCGTCTGCTGCTCGTCGGCGCCCGGCACGGCATCAACAGTGCGTTGCTCGTCGACCGCACGCTGGGCCTCAAGGGCATCGAAGACCTGGAGCCCGTGCCTGCCGATGCCGGTGCCCCTCTCTGGGCGAGCGAAAAATGGCAGGACGCCGCCGGCCGCGGCTGGACGCGGCTCGACCTGCGCGCCCTCTTTTCCGATCCTTCGTTTTTCGACGTCGGCTCATGAACGAGCCGTCACGCTAGCTGGAGAACCCCATGGCTTTCAAGCTGCCTTTCGCGCTCGGCAACAAACCGAAACCACCGGCCCACGCGCTGAGCACGGTGCTCGACCTCGATCCGCCTGGAGCCGCCAAGCGCAAACAGGCGGCGCCGGCTGCCGCGGCCAAGCCGACGGCCCAGCGCCTGCGCGAATACGGCATCATGCTGGTCGTCGCCCTGGCGGTCGCCTTGATCACGATCTTCCTCGAGATCCGCCAGCAGCGCGCCGGCGATGCGCTGGTCGCCGCGGCCGGCCAGATCCGTACCTTCTCCCAGCAGATGGCCAAGGCCGTGCCGCTGGCGCTGCAGGGAAGCACGCCCGCCTTCACCGAGTTGCGCATCGCGCGGGACCGGCTCTCCGCCTACATGCCGGCGATCACCATCGGCGGCGAGGTCGATGGCATCGCCATCCCGGCGACGCCCGAAGCCCACCGCGCCCTCCTCGATGCGGCGAATCCGCTCTGGGAGCGGCTGGCGAAGAACGCCGGCGAAATCCTCGGCCAGGAAGAGACGCTGCGCGCGCTCGGCAAGGCCGTGGCGCTCCTCAACGCGCGTAATGCCGAGCTCCAGTCGCTCGCCGAGGACGTTTTCGCCAGCCGGATCGGCGGCGCCAACGCGCGCGACACCGGCATCGCCGCCCAGCTGATGATGCTCACCCAGCGCATCGCCAAGAACGCCAATACCCTGCTCGCGGTCGAAGGCGTGCGCCCCGACGTCGCCTTCCAGCTCGACAAGGACATCAACGCCTTTGCCGATCACCTCGCTGCCTTGCGCCAGAACGACGGCCGCGGCCGCATCGATGGCATCGAGGCCGAATTCAAGACCCAGCGTGCCGCGCTCGCCTCGGTGCTCGGCAATCTCCAGCACCTGGTGACGGTCAAGCAGGCGGGCGGCCAGTTGCTCGCGGACGGCCTGGCGTTCCAGAAGGCGATGGACGAGCTCAATGCCGCCTACGTCGCCGAGGCGGCCGGCTCGCCGCTCTACAAGACGGTCGCCGCCCTGGCGATCGCCACGGTGCTCTTCGCCCTGGTCATGATCGTGAGGACCTACAACCTTGAGGCGGAAGAGCGGCGGCTCCTCGCCGACAAACAGAAGCGCGAGGCCGAAGCGGCCAAGGACGCCACCCAGGAGGCCATCCTCCGGCTCATGAACGAGATGGGCGACCTCGCCGACGGCGACCTCACCGTGCGCGCGACCGTCACCGAGGACATCACCGGCGCCATCGCCGACTCGGTCAACTACACGATCGAAGAACTCTCGGTGCTGGTGAAGCGGATCAACGAGGCGGCCGGCCGCCTGACGGCCGCCTCCGAAAAGGCCAAGGCGATTTCCGAGGAGCTCCTCGGCGCCGCGCGCCGGCAGTCCGGCGAGATCGTCGGCGCCGGCGGTCAGGTCCGCGAGATGGCGAAGAACATGGAGGCGGTGTCCCGTCAGGCCGGCGAGTCGGTGCGCGTCGCCCGGCAGTCGCTGGAAGCCGCGCAGAAGGGCGCCCGCGCCGTGGAGAACTCGATCGCCGGCATGAACAGCATCCGCCAGCAGATCCAGGAGACCTCGAAGCGGATCAAGCGCCTCGGCGAATCGTCGCAGGAGATCGGCGAAATCGTCGAGCTGATCTCGGACATCACCGAGCAGACCAACGTCCTGGCGCTGAACGCCGCCATCCAGGCGGCCTCGGCCGGCGAGGCGGGCCGCGGCTTCTCGGTCGTCGCCGAGGAAGTGCAGCGGCTGGCGGAACGCTCCGCCGAGGCGACCAAGCAGATCTCCGCGATCGTCAAGACGATTCAGGCCGACACCCAGGACGCCGTCTCGGCCATGGAGCGCTCGACCCAGGACGTGGTCGAGGGCGCCAAGCTCTCCGATGCCGCCGGCCAGGCGCTGACGGAGATTTCCGAGGTTTCCAATAGCCTCGCGGGGCTGATCGAGCGCATCTCGGCCGACACCCAGGCGCAGGCGCAGATCGCGACGCTGGTGGCCAGCTCGATGGAGGGCATTCTCAAGATCACCGAGCGGACGACCGCCGGCACGCAACAGACCGCCGAGTCGATCGGCCAGCTCACCGAACTGGCCGCCGAGCTCAAGGGCTCGGTCGCCGGCTTCAAGGTGTAAGCCGCGCAGATGAACGCCGCCGACCTCGACATCGGCCCGCTGACCTGGGTCAAGGGCGAAATCGATCTGGCGCTCGACCGGGCCGCCGGCGCGCTCGACCGCCACGAGGCCGGCGTCGATGCCGCCGATCTGCGCGCCGCGCGCACGCACCTGCATCAGGCCCACGGCGCACTGTCGATCGTCGGCCTCGATGGCGCGACGCGCTTCTCCGAGGCGGTCGAGCAGCTCCTGGAAAGCGTCGCCGACGAACGCGCCGCCGACCAAGCCGAGGCCATCGAGGCGGTGCGCCGCGGCATCGCCGCGATTCGCCATTACCTCGACGAGCTCGTCGCCGGGCAGCCTGACCAGCCCCTGCGCCTCCTGCCGGTGTACCGTCAGGTCATGAAGGCACTGGGCCATGAGGTCGCCTCGCCTGCCGACCTGTTCTATCCCGATCTTTCGTTGCGGCCGCCGCGCCGGGAGCGCGAACCGGCGCCGCTCGGCCCCGCGGAGTACGAGGCGCGCCTGAAGGCCGCCCGCCTCGGCTTCCAGCGCGGCCTGCTCAAGTGGCTGAAGGACGATCCGCGCGGCGCGAAGGAAATGCGCAGCTCGGTGGCGATCATCGAGATGACCCAGGGGCAGCCAGCCGCCCGCGCCTTCTGGTGGGCCGCGATGGCCCTCCTCGATTCGGTCGGGGCAGGGGCGCTGCCGGTCGACCCAGCGGTGCGCCAGCTGTTCGCGCGGATCGACACCCAGATCAAGAAGCTCATCGAGGGCTCGGGCATCGTGTCCGAACGGCTCATGCGCGACGTCCTCTACCATGTCGCCATCGCCGGGCCCGCCGGCGCCCACGCCGACTGCGTTCGCGCTGCCTACCGCCTCGACGACCATCTGCCCCGGGCGACCACGGCCTCGGACATCGAGCCGCTGCGCCCGGCGCTGCGCGCCTGCCGCGAGCGGCTGGCGCAGGTCATGGACCACTGGAACCGCTTCTGCGCCGGCAGCGCGGCGGCGCTGCCGCAATTCCACGACGAGCTGCGCCTGCTCAACGAGCAGATCACTGCGCTGCCCCAGGCCGACCTGGTGCGCCTGTCCAACTTCGTCTTCGGCATCACCAGCGCCCTGCGCAAGGCGCCGCTCTCGCACACGGAGACGCTCGGACTCGAAATGGCGACGGCGCTGCTCCTCCTCGACAAGGCGCTCGAAGGCTTCGACCGTCTCGGCGCCGAGTTCGCCCAGCAGGTCACCGCCATCGGTGACCGGCTTGGGTCGGCGCTGCGCGGCCAGCCGCTGCCGCCGATTAATGTGCCGCTGCTCGACGAAATGTCGCGGCGCGCCCAGGAGAAGCTGCTGCTCGCCCAGGTGGCCAAGGAGATCCTCGCCAACCTCGGCGTCATCGAGCAGGCGCTCGACGCCTATTTCCGCGAGCCCGACAAGCCGGCCGATCTCGGGGGGCTCGCCACGCCCCTCAAGCAGATCGAGGGTGCGCTTTCGATCCTCGGCCAGGACCGCGCCGTGGCCGTCCTCCGGGAGTGCGAGGCGGCCATCGCCGGCTTCGGCGGCAGTGACACTCAGCCGTCGCGACACGCCGCGTTCGAGGAGGTCGCGCACAAGCTCTCCGCGCTGGGCTTTTTCGTCGAAAAGCTCCAGCACGGCCCTGCCGACATCGACGAGATCCTCGATCCCGCCGGTGCGGCGAGGGCGCGGGCCGCCGAGCCGCTGCCCACCGTCGAAGCCGAGCTCCAAGAAGTCAAGAAGCTCACCCAGACCCTGATCGGCGCGTTGCGCGAACAGCCCGAAGACGCGCTGCTGCGCACCGAGATCCGTCAGAACCTCGAAATCGTCCGCGAAAATGCCGAGCTCGTCGACGACGCGGCGCTCGCCGAGCAGGCGAGCGCCGCGATCGCCGCGATCGAGCGCGAGCAGCCGCCGGTGGCGATCGAGGAGGCGCTGCCCCAGCTCGCGCCGCCCTCGCCGCCAGCCGAACCGTCACCCGAAGCCGTGCGCCTGGCCGAGGCCAGCCGCGAAGAGATCGACGCCGAGCTGCTCGGTATCTTCATCGAGGAAGCGCACGAGGTGCTCGGCTCGATCGCCGAGCAGCTGCCGCATCTGGAAAGCCAGCCCTTCGACGTCGAGCGCCTGACCACGGTCCGGCGCGGCTTCCACACGCTCAAGGGTAGCGGCCGCATGGTCGGCCTCGCCGAACTCGGCGAAGCCGCTTGGGCCGTGGAGCAGGTGCTCAATCGCTGGCTCAAGCTCGAACGGGAAGCGACGCCGCCGCTTCTAGCGATGCTCGGCGAGGCACGCCAGCTGTTCTCGGACTGGGTGGCCCAGCTCGAGTCGGGCGGCGGACTGGCGCGCGACGCGACCGGGCTCGCGGCCGCCTGCGAACGGCTGAAGGGCGAGACGCCGGAAGCCGCTCCGCCCGCACCCGCCGCCGGCCCGGCGCCGGAACCGGTGCCGGAGACCCTCGCCGGAACCGTGACCGAACCGCCGCAGGAGATCATCGCCGAAACCGCCGCGGTCTCGCCGGAGCCGCCGCCCCCGGCGACGGAGCCTGTGGTGCCGGAGGCGGCCGAAGCGTCGGCGCCCGGCCCGCAGCCGGTGCCTCACCTCCGGCTGGTGGAGCCGCCCGCGCAGGCGCCGGAGGGCGTGCGCGTCGGCGATCTCGTCCTCTCGCCCACGCTTTTCGACCTCTACATCGGCGAGGCGCGGGAGCACCTCGGCACCCTGCAGAAGGAGGTGTCGTACGAAGGCGTGCCGCGCCGGCCGATGGTGCGCGCCGCCCACACGCTCGCCGGCATCTCGGCGACCACCGGCATCGTGCAGGTCAACCGCCTGGCACACGCGCTCGAAATGGCCTTGAACCGGCTGATCATGGCGGATGCCGCACCGACCGAAGCCCAGCACATGCTGGTGGCCCGGGCGATCGGCGCCCTCGAGGGCATGATCGGCGCCATCGCCGAGCGGCGCCTGCCGCAGGTCGAGGATATGCTCGCCGCGGAGCTCGACGCGCTCGAGCCCGTCATCCCGGAAGCGGCGCCACCCGTGCAGGCCGGGGTCGCGGTGGACGAAGCCCCGGCCCCGGAAGCCGAACTCACGTCCGAAGCTCCTCCAGCGTCGTCGCCCGAGGTTCCGGCAGACGAGCCGCCGGCCCCGGAAGCCGTACCCCGGTCCGAAGCTTCGCCGTCGCCGCTCGCGTCCGAAACTCAGCCGCCGCAACACGCCGCCGAGGAGGCCGAGCGGCGCCAGCTGCGGCTTGCCGACGAACTCGACCCGCAGCTTCTGCCGATCTTCCTCGAAGAAGCCGCCGAGCTGGTGCACGAAATCAGCGCCGCGCAGCGCGACTGGCGCGAGCGCCCGGCCGACTCTGCCATCGCCGACCGCCTGAAGCGCCTGTTCCACACGCTCAAAGGCAGCGCGCGCATGGCCGGCGCCATGGGCATCGGCCAGCTCGTCCATGCCATGGAGACCCGCGTCGAGGAAGCCGCGGCCCGCAACGCGGTGACTCCCGCCTTCCTCGATAGCCTCGATGCCTCGTTCGACCGGGTGCAGATGCTGCTCGAACGCCTGCAGACTGGCGAGCCGCCGGCCTCCGGCGAGCCCGCCGACGAAGCCGGCGGTGAGGCACCCGCGCCGGCCCCAGGGCCTTCCCCTGCGCCGGCGGCCGTGCCGACCACTGCCGAGGAAACCCGCCGGGAGCCCGTCGACGCCGAAGCCGCCGCGCGCGCCATGCTGCGCGTGCGTGCCGACGTGATCGACAAGCTCGTGAACGAAGCCGGCGAGATCGCCATCGCCCGCGGCCGCATCGAGGGCGAGATGCGCGCGCTGAAGAGCTCGCTGCTCGACCTGACCGAGAACGTGATCCGCCTGCGCAACCAGCTGCGCGAGATCGAGATCCAGGCGGAAACGCAGATGCAGTCCCGGCAGGCGCTCGCCGCGGAACAGAACATGCCGTTCGACCCGCTCGAGTTCGACCGCTTCACCCGCTTCCAGGAACTGACGCGGATGATGGCCGAGAGCGTGAACGACGTGGCCACCTCGCAGCAGGCGCTGCTGCAGAACCTCGATCATGCCGAAGCCGCACTCGCCGCCCAGGCGCGGCTCAACCGCGAGCACTCGCAGGCGCTGATGAACGTGCGCATGGTGCCGTTCAACACGCTGGCCGACCGTCTCTACCGTGTCGTCCGCCAGACCGCCAAGGAACTCGGCAAGCGTGCCAACCTCGACATCCGCGGCGGTCAGACCGAACTCGACCGCTCGGTGCTCGAGAAGATGACCGGGCCGATCGAACACCTGCTGCGCAACGCCATCGCCCACGGCATCGAGGCGCCGGAACGGCGGCGCGCCGCCGGCAAGCCCGAGATCGGCCAGATCGTCCTCCAGGTCGTCCACGAGGGCAACGAGGTCGCCATCACGCTGACCGACGACGGCGCCGGCCTCGATCTCGCCCGCATCCGCGAGCGCGCCGTCGCCCAGGGACTGCTCGGTGCCGACGAGCCGGCCTCGGAGGCGCAGCTTGCGCAGATGATCTTCCGGCCGGGCTTCAGCACCGCCGAGCGGCTCACGGAGCTGGCCGGACGCGGCGTCGGCATGGACGTCGTCCGCAGCGAGACGGCCAAACTCGGCGGCCGCGTGGCCGTCGAGTCGGAAGCCGGCAAAGGCTCGCGCTTCCTGATCCACCTGCCGCTCACGCTCGCCGTCACCCAGGCCGTGATCGTGCGCACGGGTGCACGGCACTGGGCCATCCCTTCGTCGATGGTGGCCCAGGTCAGCGAGCTCAAGCCGGAGGCGATCGCCGCCATCCGGCAGGAAGGCGAAGTCCTCTGGCTCGGCGAACGCTATCCGTGGCACTACCTGCCGCACCTGCTCGGCGATGCCGCCGCGCGCCCCGAGCCGGCGCGACGCCACTGGCTGATTCTGCTGCGTGCCGCCGACCGCCGCCTCGCCGTCGAGGTCGACGAGCTCGTCGGCAACCAGGAAGTGGTGGTCAAGAACATCGGCCCGCAACTGGCCCGGGTGGTGGGTATCTCCGGCGCGACGGTGACGGGCGACGGCGAGATCGTCCTGATCCTGAACCCGATCGCGCTCGCCGGACGGGCACCGCCCCGCGAGGCCGCGCCCGCCGCGCCGGTGGAAACCGCGGCACGTCCGGCCCCGCCCGCCGGTGGCGTAGTCATGGTCGTCGACGACTCGCTGACGGTGCGCAAGATCACCGGCCGGCTGCTCGCCCGCGAGGGCTATCACGTACTCACGGCGAAGGACGGCATCGACGCGCTGGAGCAGCTCGTCGACATCGTCCCCGACGTCATCCTCGCCGACATCGAGATGCCGCGCATGGACGGCTTCGACCTGACGCGCAACGTCCGTGCCGACGTGCGCCTCAAGGACGTGCCGATCATCATGATCACCTCGCGGATCGCCGACAAGCACCGCAACTACGCGCGCGAGATCGGCGTAAACCACTACCTCGGCAAACCCTACGACGAGGACGAGCTGCTGCGGCTGATCGCCGGCTACGCGCGCCGGGCCGCCTGACGTCCGCCCGCACCGGTTCGCCGTTCGCGGCATAGAATCGGCGCCATGCGTGCGCAATCCCCTCTCGACGCCCAGGCGCTCTACACGCCTTGCGATCCCACCGTCCTCGATTTCAGTTCGACGGCGACCCTCCCGGACATCGACGTCGGCTGTCTGCAGCCGCGCGCCGTCGAAGCACTGCGTCTCGGCCTGGACATGCGCCATCAAGGCTACAACCTGTTCGTCGTCGGCGAGACGGGCAGCGGCCGCCACGCCATCCTCGCCCAGCTGCTCGAAGCGGAGCGCAGCAACGGCGAGCCGGCCGCCGACTGGTGCTACGTGCACAACTTCGCGGTGCCGACCCAGCCGAACCTCTTGCGTCTGCCCGCCGGCCGGGGCGCGCGGCTTGCCGCCGACATGCAGCGGCTGGTCGGCGAGCTGGCGCCCGCGATCGCCGCCGCGTTCGAGAGCGAGGACTACCGGAGCCGCATCGAGTCCCTTCAGGAGGAGGAGAAGCAGCGCGAGGACGCCGCGCTGCGCAAGCTCGGCCACGAGGCGGCGACGGTCGGCGTCGCCCTGCTGCGCACGCCGCAGGGCTTTGTCTTCGCGCCGATGAAAACCTCCGAAGAGACGCTCTCGCAGGAGGAGTTCGAGCAGCTCCCCGAGGAGCGGCAGCAGGAGTTCCGCAAACACATCGAGACATTCCACGAGCAGCTGCACAAGCTCTTCAACGAATTCCCGCGCTGGCGCCGGGAGGTCCAGGCGCGCATCAGGGAAGCGAGCCGCGAGACGCTGCGCCTCGCCGTCGGCCATCTCTTCGAGGAGCTCAGGCCGGCCTATGCCGACCTGCCCGAGGTGAGCGAGCATCTCGATGCGGTCATGCGCGACATCGTCGAGAGCGGCGAGTCGCTGCGCGAATCGCCTCGCGGCGACGAGGAGGGCGAGGCCACGGTGTTCGCCGGCAGCATCTCGGTGCAGCGGTATCTGGTCAACCTGCTGGTCGAAAACCCGCCGGACGGTCGCCGGCCGGTGGTCTTCGAAGATCATCCGACGCTGCAAAACCTGGTCGGCCGCGTCGAGCACATGGTGCACATGGGCACCCTGGTCAGCAACTTCATGCTCGTCAAGGCCGGCGCGCTGCACCGCGCCAACGGCGGCTTCCTGGTCCTCGACGCGCTCAAGGTGCTTTCCCAGCCCTATGCCTGGGAAGGGCTCAAACGCGCCTTGCGCGCGGGCGAGATCCGCATCGAGTCGCTCTCGGAACTGATCGGCCTGACCAGCACGATGCAGCTCGAGCCGGAGCCGGTGCCGCTCGACGTCAAGGTGGTGCTGGTCGGCGATCGGCTCACCTGGTTCCTGCTCTCCGAGTACGACCCGGAGTTTCGCGAGCTGTTCAAGATCGATGCCGATTTCGACAGCGAAGTCGAACGCAGCCCGGACAACACGCGGCTCTACGCCAGGTTGATCGCCGGCCTGGCGCGCCGTCGCGGCCTGCGGCCGCTCGCCCCGGCGGCCGTGGCCCGGCTCATCGAACACGCGGCGCGCCTCTCGGGCGACGCCCAGCGGCTGACCGCCCAGACGCGGCCGCTCGACGACCTGATGCGCGAGGCCGACCACTTCGCCGGCCTGGCGAAAGCCGCGACCGTCGAGCGCGCGCACGTCGAAACGGCGCTCGACGCCCAGCGGCGGCGGCACGAGCGGCTGCGCCGCCGCTACCACGAGGAGATCCTCCGCGGTCTGCTCCTGATCAGCACCGAGGGCAGCCATATTGGCCAGATCAACGGGCTCGCCGTCCTCGCGTTGGGCGAGGCGACCTTTGCCCATCCGGTGCGCATTACCGCGACGGTGCGCATGGGCGAGGGCGAGGTCATCGACATCGAGCGCGAGGTCGAGCTCGGCGGGCCCATCCACTCGAAGGGGGTGCTCATCCTCTCCTCCTTCCTCGCCGCGCGCTTCGGCTACAGCACGCCCCTGTCGCTGAAGGCGAGCCTGGTCTTCGAGCAGTCCTACGGCGGTGTCGAAGGCGACAGCGCCTCGCTCGCCGAACTGGCCGCACTGCTCTCGGCGCTTTCGGGCGTGCCGATCCGGCAGTCGCTGGCGGTCACCGGCTCGGTGAACCAGTTCGGCGTCGTCCAGCCGGTGGGCGGCATCAACGAAAAGATCGAGGGCTTCTACGACATCTGCGCAGCGCGCGGCCTGACCGGCGAGCAGGGCGTGCTGATCCCGGCACAGAACGTCTGTCACCTGATGCTGCGGCAGGAAGTGGTCGACGCCGTGCGCGAAGGGCGCTTCCATATCTGGGCCGTCTCCGGCATCGACGAGGCGATGGAACTCCTGACCGGGCTGCCTGCCGGCGAGCCGGACGAGAAGGGGGAAATCCCGCCGGGTTCGGTGAACTTCCTCGTTGCCGTGCAGCTCGCCGAGCTCGCGCGCATGCGCCAGAGCATCGGCGGCCGCGAAGGCCGGCTGCACCGGCGCAGGAAGCCGGCGATCAAGCATCACCCGCCCAAGCCCACGCCCGGCGGCGAGTGATTCAACACCGGCGGGCCGACGTTACAATGGGTGCAGACCGCCATGGACAACATCAGCCTGACCCATCATTTCCTGATCGCCATGCCGGCCATGGCCGATCCGAACTTTTCCCGGACCCTGACCTACGTCTGCGAGCACAACAGCGAGGGCGCGCTCGGCATCATCGTCAACCGCCCGCTCGACATGACCCTGGGAACCCTGTTCGAGCGCGTCAGCATCCCGCTCGAATCGGCCAAGGCCGTCGAACGCTTCTCGACCATGCCCGTCTATTTCGGCGGCCCGGTGCAGACCGACCGCGGCTTCGTGCTCCACCGGCCGGTCGGCGATTGGCAATCGACGCTGCGGGTGACCGACGAAATCGCGCTGACCAGCTCGCGCGACATCCTCCAGGCCATGAGCGAGACCGGCGAGCCGCAGGACGTGATCGTCACTCTCGGCTATTCCGGCTGGGCAGCCGGGCAGCTCGAGTGGGAGCTTTCCCAGAACGCCTGGCTGACGGTTGCTGCCGAACCGGAGATCATCTTCGGCATTCCCCCGGAAGACCGGCTGCCGGCGGCGATGAAGCTGCTCGGCGTGAATTTCGCCAACCTCTCCGACGTCGCGGGACATGCCTGATGTGCCCGCTTCGGAAACGGCGGGCACGGTGCTCGCCTTCGACTTCGGAATCCGGCGGATCGGCGTCGCGGTCGGCGAAATGATGCTCGGTACCGCCCGACCGCTCACCACGATATCGGCCGAAGCCAA
Source organism: uncultured Rhodocyclaceae bacterium (assembly GCA_964530115.1). Lineage (GTDB taxonomy): Bacteria > Pseudomonadota > Gammaproteobacteria > Burkholderiales > Rhodocyclaceae > Fen-999. The sequence goes on from CAZGYD010000056.1 coordinate 17,429, forward strand.
CGACATCCGTTTTGCCGCGATCGGCAGGCTCATCGACGAATGGCGGCCCGCCCTGCTGGTGGTCGGGCTGCCGCTGTCCGTCGATGGCCGGCCTCACGACCTGACCGCGCGCTGTCGGCGCTTCGCCCGCCAGCTCGAGGGCCGTTTCCGCCTGCCGGTGGCGCTCGTCGACGAACGTTTCACCTCGACCGAGGCCGAAGAGCGGCTGCGCGGGCGCGGCCTCGACTGGCGCAGGCGCAAGGCAGCCCTCGACGCCGAGGCGGCCGCCATCCTGCTTTCCGACTATCTCGCCTGCCACGCCCATGGACACCCGCCTGAAACCCGTCCCTGAACTGCTGGAGCAACTCGCCGCCGCCATGCGCCCCGACATCGGACCGGACACGGTCCTCGTCGGCATCTACACCGGCGGCGTCTGGATCGCCGAATGGCTGCGCGGTGCCCTCGGCCTCGCTGCGCCGGTCGGCGGCATCGACGTCTCTTACCACCGCGACGATCATCACCTGGGCGGCGGTCGTGGCGGCGGGCGCGCCTCGCAGCTGCGCTTCGACGTCGAAGGCGCGCATGTCGTGATCGTCGATGACGTGCTCGCCACGGGCCGGACGATCCGCGCGGCGATGAACGAGCTCTTCGACTACGGCCGCCCGGCGCGGATCGATCTCGCCGTGCTGGTCGACCGCGGCGGCCGCGAGCTGCCGATCGAGCCGCGCTGGTGCGCGGCCCGGGTGACCCTGCCCGCCAGCCAGACCCTGGAGCTGACCAGGAACGAGGCGGGCGATTTCAGCTTCCGGGTGACGGAAAAATGACTCCGCGCAATCCGCAACTCAACGCCAACGGCGAACTGATCCACCTGATCACCCTCGAAGGGCTGCCGAGAGAGATCCTCACCGCCATCCTCGACCGCGCGGCGCCGTTTACCGAGATCGCCGAGCGCGAGGTGAAGAAGGTGCCGCTCCTGCGCGGCAAGAGCGTCTTCAACCTGTTCTTCGAGAACTCGACACGCACGCGCACGACCTTCGAGATCGCTGCCAAGCGCCTGTCGGCCGACGTCATCAACCTCAACATCAACACCTCGAGCACGGCCAAGGGCGAGACGCTGCTCGACACCGTGGACAACCTCGCCGCCATGCAGGCCGACATGTTCGTGGTCCGCCACGCCTCGAGCGGCGCGCCCTACCTGATCGCCCAGCACCTGGCCAATACCGGCCGCGACTACATCCACGTCGTCAACGCCGGCGACGGCCGCCATGCGCACCCGACCCAGGGCCTGCTCGACATGTACACCATCCGGCACTACAAGCGCGATTTCACGCGGCTGTCCGTCGCGGTGGTCGGCGACGTGCTCCATTCGCGCGTCGCCCGCTCGCAGCTGCATGCGCTGGCGACGCTGGGCGTGCCCGACATCCGCGTCGTCGGTCCGAAGACGCTCTTGCCCACCGGCGTCGAAACCATGGCCGGCGCCCGGCGGCTGCGCGTCTTCCACGAGCTGGCCGAGGGTCTCAAGGGCGTCGACGTGATCATGATGCTCCGCCTGCAGAAGGAGCGCATGCAGGGCGCGCTGCTGCCGAGCCCGCAGGAATATTTCAAGTCCTATGGCCTCACGCCGGAGAAGCTGGCGCTCGCGAAGCCCGATGCGATCGTCATGCACCCGGGGCCGATGAACCGCGGCGTCGAGATCGACTCCGCGGTCGCCGACGGCCGGCAGGCCGTGATCCTGCCGCAGGTCACCTTCGGCATCGCGGTGCGCATGGCCGTGATGAGCATGCTCGCGGGGAATTGAGATGAAGATCCATATCACTGCCGGCCGTGTCATCGATCCGGCCAGCGACCTCGACCGGCGCACCGACGTCTTCATCGCCGAGGGCCGCATACTCAGCCTCGGTAACACGCCGCCGGCCGGCTTCGTCGCCGAGGCGACCATCGACGCCGCCGGCTGCGTCGTCTGTCCGGGCCTCGTCGATCTCTCGGCCCGGCTGCGCGAGCCGGGGCTCGAATACAAGGCGACCCTGGAATCGGAAATGGCGGCGGCGGCGGCCGGCGGCGTCACCACGCTTGCCTGTCCGCCCGATACCGATCCGCCGCTCGACGAGCCCGGCCTCGTGGAGATGCTGCGCCACCGCGCCCGCCTGCCGGGCTTCGCCAATGTCCGTCCGGTCGGCGCGCTGACGGTGGGACTCGCCGGCCAGCGGCTGACCGAGATGGCCGAGCTCGCCGAAGCCGGCTGCGTCGCTTTCGGCCAGGCGAACACCGCGGTGGTCGATACCCAGGTGCTCATGCGGGCGATGCAGTACGCGGCGACCTTCGGCTTCCCGGTCTGGCTGCAACCGCAGGACCCGCACCTCGCCCGCGGCGGCGTCGCCCACGACGGCGCGGTCGCCGCGCGGCTCGGCCTGACCGGCATCCCGGTGGTCGCGGAGACCGTGGCGCTGGCGACACTGCTGCAACTGGCGCGCGAAACGGGCGCCCGCCTGCACCTGACGCGGATCTCCTCGGCCGCGGGGCTGGCGATGGTCGCCGCTGCGCGGGCCGATGGCCTCGCCGTGACCTGCGACGTCGCCGCCCATCACCTGCATCTCTGCGAGGACGACATCGGCTGGTTCGATCCCCATTGCCGCCTCGACCCGCCGCTGCGCGCGGCAAGCGACCGCGAGGCGCTGCGCCGCGGGCTTGCCGACGGCAGCATCGATGCGCTGTGCTCGGATCACACACCGGTCGACGACGATGCCAAGCAGCTGCCCTTCTCCGAAGCCGAGGCCGGCGCCACCGGCCTCGAGCTGCTGCTGCCGCTCGCGCTCAAGTGGGCGGCTGAAATGAAGCTGCCGCTCGTCAACGCGCTTGCCCGGGTGACCTCGGCGCCGGCGCGGATCATGGGTCTGCCGGCCGGCACGCTGTCGCCGGGCGCCGCGGCGGACGTCTGCATCTTCGATCCCGACGCGGCCTTTGTCGTCAGCCGCGACGGGCTGCGCAGTCAGGGCAAGAACACGCCCTTCCTCGGCCGCGAGCTCAAGGGCCGCGTGCGCTACACACTGATCGGCGGGAATCTCGCCTTCCACGACAGCATCGGCTGATCGGCATGGCAAGAAACGTAACAATCTCGTCATCAGCACCATACCAGGGCAGCGCTTAGGATAGGGCGTCTCGTCGACAACCCCATTCGGAGGACGCCGTGAATCCCGAGGACATTTCCCGCTATCAGGACCTGCTGGTCACCACCGCCACCGACCTCGGCCTGAAGATTCTTGCCGCCATTGCCTTCTGGGTCATCGGTCGCTGGTTGATCAGCCTGGCCGTGCGCCTGGTCCGCACGTCTCTGGAACGTCAGAAGGTTGATCCGACCGTATTGCGCTACCTCGGCTCGGTCATCACCGTCACCCTGAACATCCTGCTGGTCATCGGCATCCTCGGCTATTTCGGGATCCAGACCACGACGTTCGCCGCACTGATCGCCGCCGCCGGCGTTGCCATCGGCATGGCCTGGTCCGGCCTTTTGTCCAATTTCGCGGCGGGCGCCTTCCTGATCGTGCTTCGACCGATCAAGGTCGGCGATTTCGTCACCGTCGCCGGCACGACCGGAACCGTCACGGAAATGGGCCTGTTTACCACCACGATCAACACGCCCGACAACATCCAGACGATCATCGGCAACGGCAAGATTTTCGGCGACACGATCCAGAACTACACGAACAACCCCTACCGTCGCGTCGACCTCAAGTGCCAGCTGGCTGGCAGTGCCGATCATCGGGCCGCCATGCAACTCCTGAAGGAGAAGGTCGGGGCGATTCCCAACGTCCTGGAAAAACCGCAGGTCGATGTCGAAATTCTCGAGTTCAATCTGGTCGGGCCCGTGCTCGCCGTGCGGCCCTATTGCCACAACGACCACTACTGGCAGGTCTATTTCGACACCAACCGGGTGATCAAGGAAGCCTTGGGCGCTGCCGGCTTTCCGGCGCCGATGCCGGCACAGAACATCATCGTTACCCAGGCGGCGTAGCCGTTAGCAGGACAGCCGCCACGGCATCGGCGCGTGCGCCAGCGACGCGCACGCGCTTGGCGCGCGACGTCTCGCCCGCCTCGATCGTCACGCGCGACCTGGGGATGCCGAGCCGCCCGGCGAGGAAGGCGATCAGGCACTCGTTGGCGCGGCCCTCCACTGGCGGCGCGGCGAGCCTGAGCTTGAGGGCGTCGCCGTGCCGGCCCGCGACCTCGGTCCTTTTCGCGCCTGGCTGGACGTGCAGGCTGAGGACCATGTCCTCGCCGGAAACCCGCAGCCAGACGGGATCGGTCACGGCATCACGAGCGGCACGACCATGCCGCGCAGGTGCCCGAGCACGATCAGCAGCGCCTGGAGCCCGATGAGGACGAAGAGCGGCGAGAGATCCACCCCGCCGACGAGCGGCACGATTCGCCGAACGGGCTCGAGCAGCGGTTCTGCGAGCCGGGCGATCGCCGGCGCCATCGGTGCGTGGGGATTGACCCACGAGAGCACCGCGGCGGCGATGATGACGGCCATGGCGAGATAGAGGCCCAGCCGCAGCGTCTCGATCAGGCCGGCCACCGCGGCGATGGCGATCACGCCCGCGCCCCGCTCGCCGAAGAACCCCGCCAGGCCGAAAAACAGCACGAGGTAAGCCGCCTGCACGAGCCAGGCGGGCATGAGGCTCGCGAGATCCAGGCCGAACAGGCCCGGAACGAGCTTGCGCGCCGGGATCACCGCCCAGTCGGTCAGGGCCGCGACGAAGCGCCCCAACGGGCTGCGAAAGAGCCCCGGCGACCACTGCATGGCGAAGCGGGCGAGAAAGGCGAGCGCCAAGAGGTCGGCGAGGCTGCCGACGACGAGCGTAAACAGCGAGAGCAGCATCTCAGTCGCGACCCATGAGCTCGCCGAGCTCGCGGCCGCGTGCGGCCGCGGCGCGGACGCCGCGATCGATGGCCGCCCTGAGGCCGTCGGCTTCGAACGACTTGAGGGCCGCCTCGGTGGTGCCGCCCTTCGAGGTCACGCGCTCGCGCAGTACGGCCAGTGGCTCGGGGCTGTCGGCGGCGAGCTTCGCCGCGCCGAGAAAGGTCTCCACCGCGAGCAGGCGCGCCGTCTTCGCATCGAAGCCCAGTCCCTCGGCGGCGGCGGCCAGCGACTCCATGAAATAGAAGACATAGGCCGGGCCCGAGCCGGAGACGGCCGTGACCGCGTCCATCTGCGCCTCGTCCTCGATCCAGACGGTACGGCCGACGGCGGCAAGGATGCGCTCGGCCTGCTCGCGGCCTTCGGCATCGACGGCGGCGTCGGCGACGAGCCCGGTGATGCCGGCGCCGATCAGCGCCGGCGTGTTCGGCATCGTGCGCACGATGCGCCGGTGGCCGCCGAGCCAGCGGGCGATGTCGGCCAGGCGCAGACCCGCGGCGATGCTGATCACCAACTGCCCGGAAAGCCGGCCGGAGAGTGGCGCGAGCGCTTCGCGCATCTGCTGCGGCTTGACCGCGAGCACCAGCACCTCGCAGGCGAGCGCCGCCGCGTCGATGGCCGACGCGCAGCGCACGCCATAGGTTCCGGTCAGGCGCTCCCGCGCTTCGGCCGCGGGCTCGACGACCTGGATGCCGGCTGCGGAAAAGCCCTTCTTCTTCAGTCCGCCGATCAGGGCCGCGGCCATGTTGCCGCCGCCGATGAAGGTGATCTTCATTTCGCGTGGGTCCTCTCTCCGAAAATCGCGGTGCCGATGCGCACGATGGTCGCCCCCTCGAAGATCGCCGCCTCGAGATCGGCCGACATGCCCATCGACAGGGTGTCCATGGCCAGGCCGCCGGCATTGATCTCGTCGCGCAGTTCCCTGAGGCGGGCGAACCGGCGTCTTACGACGGCTGAGTCTGGCGCGGCGCCCGGCACCGGCTCGGGAATCGCCATCAGCCCGCGCAGCCGCAGGTTGGGCAAGGCCGCGACGGCGCGGCAAAGCGCCGGCGCCTCCTCGGGTGCGCAGCCGCTCTTGCTCTCCTCGCCGCTGACATTGACCTCGACGCAGACCTCGAGCGGCGGCATGCCCGCCGGCCGCTGGGCGGAGAGCCGCTCGGCGATCTTCAGGCGGTCGATGCTGTGCACCCAGGCGAAGCGTTCTGCCACGGCCCGCGTCTTGTTGCTCTGCAGGGGGCCGATGAAGTGCCATTCGAGGCCGAGGTCGGCGAGTGCGGCGATCTTGGGCAGCGCCTCCTGAACGTAGTTTTCGCCGAAGGCGCGCTGCCCGGCCTCGGCCGCCACGCGCAGCGCCGCCGGCGGCCAGGTCTTGGATACGGCGAGCAGCCGGACTTCCGCGGGGTCGCGCCCGGCCGCGGAACAGGCCGCGAGAATGCGGTCTTTTACAGCTTGCAAGTTGGCGGCGATCGGCGTCATAGTGCCGCGGCAGTATACCCAACCAACTTCCCCATCCGCGCCCATGGACATCACCGAACTGCTCGCTTTCAGCGTCAAGAACAAGGCTTCCGACCTGCACCTCTCCTCCGGCCTGCCGCCGATGATCCGCGTTCATGGCGACGTGCGCCGGATCAATCTGCCGCCGATGGAGCATCGCGACGTGCACGCGATGGTCTATGACATCATGAACGACGCCCAGCGCAAGCACTACGAGGAGACGCTGGAGTGCGACTTTTCCTTCGACGTGCCGAATCTCGCGCGCTTCCGCGTCAATGCCTTCGTCCAGAACCGCGGCGCTGGCGCCGTGTTCCGTACCATTCCGAGCCAGGTGCTGACGCTCGATCAGCCCAATGCGCCGAAGATCTTCAAGGAGAGCTTCCACCAGCCGCATGGCATCGTCCTGGTGACCTGCCCGACCGGCGCCGGCAAGACGACGACCCTCGCGGCGATGATCGCCGAGAGCAACGAGAACGAATACGCCCACACCCGGACCCACGCGGATCCGATCGAGTTCGTGCACGAATCGAAGAAGTGCCTGATCAACCAGCGCGAGGTGGGGCCGCACACGCACGGCTTCGCCAATGCGCTACGCAGCGCCTTGCGCGAGGACCCGGACGTCATCCTGGTGGGCGAGATGCGCGACCTGGAGACCATCCGTCTGGCCCTGACCGGCGCCGAGACCGGCCACCTGGTGTTTGGCACCCTGCACACCTCCAGCGCGGCCAAGACCATCGACCGGATCATCGACGTGTTCCCGGCGGCGGAGAAGGACATGGTGCGCGCCATGCTGTCCGAATCCCTGCGCGCGGTCATCTCGCAGACCCTGCTCAAGAAAGTTGGTGGCGGGCGGGTAGCCGCGCATGAGATCATGATCGGCACCCCGGCGATCCGTAACCTCATTCGCGAGAACAAGATCGCGCAGATGTACTCGGCCATCCAGACCGGCCAGCAGCACGGCATGCAGACCCTCGACCAGAACCTCAAGGAGCTGGTGGCGCGCAATACCATCACCCGTGAGACGGCCCGCTCGGCAGCCGCCAACAAGGCTGACTTCTAAGGAGCACCGTCATGGATCGCAATCAGGCCATCGGCTACATCCACGATCTGCTGCGGCGGATGGTGGAGAACGGCGCCTCCGACCTGTTCATCACCGTCGGCGCACCGCCTTCCGTCAAACTCAACGGCTTGGTGACGGCGCTCACCACCCAGTCCCTGTCGAACACCCATTGCGACCTCTTGACCCGTTCCATCATGAACGACAAGCAGACCGCGGAGTTCGAAGCCCGGCACGAGATCAACTTTGCCATCTCCCTGCCCGGGGTGGCGCGCTTTCGCGTCAACGCCTTCACCCAGCGCGGCTCGGTGGGCATGGTGCTGCGCCTGATCCGCGCCGAGATCCCCAAGTTCGAGGAACTGCAACTGCCCGGTATCCTGCGCGAACTGGCCATGACCAAGCGTGGTCTGGTGATCTTCGTCGGCGCCACCAGCTCGGGCAAGTCCACCTCGCTCGCTTCGATGGTGGACTACCGTAACGAGAACAGTCAGGGACACATCGTCACCATCGAGGACCCGATCGAGTTCGTCCACAAGCACAAGAAGTGCCTGGTGACCCAGCGCGAGGTCGGGGTGGACACCGAAAGCTACGAGGTGGCGCTGAAGAACACGCTGCGCCAGGCGCCGGACGTGATCCTGATCGGCGAGATCCGCGATCGCGAGACCATGAACCACGCCATCGCCTTCGCCGAGACCGGCCACCTGTGCCTGTCCACCCTGCACGCCAACAACACCAACCAAGCGCTCGATCGCATCATCAACTTCTTCCCCGAGGAGCGCCGCGCCCAGCTGTTGATGGACCTCTCGCTCAACCTCAAGGCCGTGGTCTCCCAGCGCCTGTGCCGCACCGAGGACAACAAGGGCCGGGTGCCGGCGGTCGAGGTGCTGATCAACACCCCGCTGATGTCCGACCTGATCTTCCAGGGCAAGGTGCACGACATGAAGGACCTGATGAAGCGCTCGCGCGAGCACGGCATGCAGACCTTCGACCAGGCCCTGTTCGACCTGTACGAGGCAGGCAAGATCAGCTTCGAGGAGGCCCTGCGCAACGCCGATTCCGTCAACGACCTGCCCCTGGCCATCAAGCTGCATAGCCAGCGCGGCCGCACCCGCGACCTGATTGCCGCCACCGAGGGCATCCGTTTCAAGGACGATGGCGAGGGTGCCGGCGCCGACCTGCGGATGGGGTATGGCGGCATTAGCCACGACGTCCCTGACGCTACCCTGCAGCTCGACCCCTACCTCCGGCTGCTCTCCGAACGCGGCGGCTCCGACCTGTTCTTCACCACCGGCGCTCCGCCGCAGATCAAGATCGAGGGCGAGATGCGCCCGGTTGGCCA
>CAZGYD010000057.1:0-6998 GCA_964530115.1 uncultured Rhodocyclaceae bacterium
ATTTACGAATGCATTTGCGAGATATAATGAAGCAGTAAGTAACAGGCAGGAAGAATTGAAATTGATAGAGAGTTTATCGAATGAAAGAGCGAAGTATATGGAGGAATATCGAGAAAGGGTAATGATGGAAAGTGCATATGAATGGGTGACAAGGGAAGGAGAGATGGCGAAGCAGGAATATGATAGAACACTTAATGCACTTACGAATGAATTGAAGGGGTATATGGGAAAGACATATCAGGAAGATATGCTTGAGATGGTTGCGAAGATGGCAAAAGAAGGATATAGTGTAATAGATAATATAAAGGGAATAATTAATGATATAAAAGATGGAAGCGATAGAGGAAGAGTTTTTAGTAGAATAAGAGATGATGGTAGGTTGCACAAAGAGGTGAAGAGATCATTAATGAGGGTTTATGGGATATTTAGTGAAGATGAGATAGATGATAAATTTGAAGAAGCGAAAAGAAATTTAAGGAATGAATATATTGGTTATCAGGATAAGAATTTGAGGAAGATAGAGGCAGGAACATTTGATGGGAAGAAGTATTATTATTTAATGAAGGATGTTTACTTAAATATAATAAATATCTCTTCTCCCAATAAGGAACGAATTTGTATTGAGTTTAAAGAAAAGAATCCTTTCTGTAAGATAGAAAGGACGAGAACATTTCAAGGTAATAATTTATTTATTTCTGATATTGGTAAGGTTGATTTTGGGTGGGGAGCATATGTATTTACGAATGGTATTATAGTAAATAATAATGACGAACCAGACTGGATAACAATAGCAGGGAATTTGATAGGTAGAGAAGAGAATTGCAATACTATAAGAGGATACAGGGATAAGTATGAGGCAGATATTAATGCAGCATTTCCACATCCATGGCAAAAATGGATGATACCATTCTGGAATACAGCGGCGGTAGGAAATATGAACAGGGAACTTTCGATAGCTGAAAATTCGAGAAGGGCTGAAGAAGAGAAATATAATTCTAAAAAGAATAAAGAAGGTGAAATAAGGAATAAGTTTGTAAACTGGGAAAGTACGCTTGAAAGTTATTACACATATTACTGGAAGAAGATAGACACATCATATATAGATACTGATGAAGGTAAGATAAAGCTGGAAGGAATAAAGTGGGCATTTAATGATATAAAGGGGAATAGCAAGAGCAAGATATATGATTTTCTTAAAGATATAAATATAGATGAAGAGGTATATGAAAGGATATATGGGTATAGTAAGATTTCTAAGGATCTAGTAAGTTATGAAGAATATATTGATAATGATGGGAAAAAGAAGTCTATGTGGATGATAAATATGGATAAATTTTTCTCTATATTTAGAGAAGCATATAAAGACAGGTGTAAGAATTTGAGAGAAGGATTGGTAGTCAAACTCAGTAACAGTGGAGATAGTTTTGGTAAGAATATAATGGAGATAGAAGCGATAGCTATAAATCAATCTTTAAATTATATAAGCAGTAATAATAGAAGGAAACAGGTAAAAAGTGATGGGTATAGAGTTGCGATGGGAGATGTATATAACCTGCTTACGGATAGTTATGGGGTGTTAAAGGAAGAAGAGAAACAGATGCAGATATATGTATGGGATATGCAGAATATGGATTTTGAGAGGGAGAAGCAGAAATGGATAGATAGTGTAGTTACGATAAAGAACAGAGGGGAATTGAGATGGGATTATTCGATGAGGCAATATTTAAGTAAGTGGAAAGAATGGAAGGATAATTATAAGGCCAAATGGGATGAAGGGGATATGAAATGGAACAGTATGTGGAGCAATGCTATGGATGCGAAAGAGGAGTGGATATCGAATGTGACGGAAAATATAAGGTCTGGTATGGTAGAAAAAGTAAATAATCTTGTAGATGGAGAGATAAAATCATTGATAGACAATCTTAATAATCAGATAGATAATTTATCAGAGATGAGAGGAGGGCTTACAACTCTGAGAGCGAATAAAGACATAATTAAAGGGCTTGAAGAGAGTATAATTGAAGAAAATTTGACAGAATATAGTAGTTATTTTAATATGATGACGAAACGAATAAAGAGTATGGGTACGACATATGTAATGAATACATTGTCAGCATCGAGGACGAAAGATGCTTCACTTGGGCTTGAATTTCAACAGCTTATGGATGGATATGAAGAATTATCGATAGAGATAAATATAGAGAGATTCAAAGATACGATAAGGAAGACGAGAGAAGAGATAAATAATGTACTTAAGGAACAGGATAGGGCATTCAGTGAAAGTATGTATCTTATGTTTCTTGGTAATGGGTTTGAGCTTGAAGGTAACAATTATATAAGGAGGGATGTAACGATAGATTCTACATTGTTTGGAGGTGATGAGAAAGAAGATCAGGTATTGCCGTCCTATTTCTTCTATAGTGATTATGAAGGGAATAGGATAGGTAAGGAATGGGAAGGAGAAGAATGGATAGAAAATCTTGTTCAAAACGGAACGAAAGAAGAGAAGATGCTTGTATTAAAGAATTCTATCGAACTTGTGTCGAAAAAGATGGAAAAAGAACTTGAGAAACATATAGATACATTTACGAATAAACATCAAGGTAAGAGTTATACCCCGGCTGAGAAAGAAACACCGAAATTCAATAGTGGAGAACCGAGAAGGAAACCGAGGACAGTAGGCGGAGATTATGAAGAAGGAGAGTTATATAGACTGACGAAAGCACTTGCTGTATATAATGCGAGAAAAGGGATGGGAGAAAGTAAAGCGAAGCAACTACCGTGGAATAAAGGACTATTTGATACAGATATGGACAATGATGGCGAGCCAGATAATATGGTGGTGGGCTTCATTGGGAATATGAGTCTATTTAATATTGCTATGATAGCTGTTAATTTTATACCTGGTGGACCAATGGTAGCAATGTTAGTCTCTACAGCTATGTCAATGGCAAATTCCCTTCTTGATTACGGAGCTGGAAATATATCTTCAGGACAGCTTGGAGTAAGCCTTATCTCGAGTGGAGTAAGTGCAGCGACTTCGATGATAGGGGGAGGATGGATAGGCAAAGCCGCTGGAAGTTTTATAACTACAGGTTTATGTGTAAACGATAAAGGTCAGCTTGACTTTGCTATGACACCTGAGAAATGGGGATTGTGGGGAGCTACTGCGTTTGCAGGATTTTTGAATGATGGTGTAGGGATAGGAAGGATGGCTGGAGGTTTGAGTGGAAGTTTCTTAAATGGGGATTTGTATACTACGGTAGGATATGGAGTACAGAGGACTGTAGAAGGGTTTACTACATCGATGTTGAGAGAATTTGCGTTAGGGGTAGATTATAGTAGTTTAGATATAAATAACATTGGTGGGTGGAGGATGACGAACTACAACTGGCATAATGTAGCGAGGGATACGATGATGGATGGGGTGAATGGATTTGTAAGTGGAGGTGTAGCTTCACTGCTTGGAGGGAGTTATAATGCGAAGTTGGGTAAGATAGAATTTTTAGATTGGAAGACGACGAGGGCATTGGGAAGTAATGTAATGTTGTTTTATGGGGACAGGCTTGAGAATTTTTCACAGACGATGGGAAGCGTAGCTGGTGAAGCTGTAAACTTTGGTTTTGGGGGTAATTTCAGGATAAGTCTTGGTCAGGGAGTAGGACTTGGTATAACGAGGGAAGGTAGACTTACGAATGACGCGAGTGGAGGGATAAGCCTCAGAGGGCTTGTAGATGTATTTGGTAGTATGAATTTTATAAATTTTCAATATAATAATGTGCATGGAGGGAATGAAGGGTTATCGAGGATAAGTATAGTGAATCTTGGATATTTAAGTGGGGACGCACAGAATATGAAAACGGCGATGGATGTGATAAATAACAAGAAGAGTATAAAGTTTGACCTTTCAGGTAGCGGAAATTATGGCTATGCAGGAGAAGACAACAGGACTATACATTTGAATAGAGAAGCCATTTTAATGGATGATGACCCGGAGTTAAGGGCGAAACTTGCACATTACACAGCAACGGCGATGCACGAGGGGTTGCATATAGACCAGCATATCTGGCTTGCGCAGAATGGCTTAGAGATGGACGATGTAACGCTTGAGAGGATGGCATATGCACAGAGCACGAAGACGCTACTTTCTCTTGAAAAGAGATTTGGACTGAATGTATTAGATTCATCGTATGGAGATTTTAATTTAAGAGGAGCAGTGTTTGCAATAACGGGCAATCCTTATAGTTTGGATACAAGTGGAAGATCAGAAAAGGACATATTGTATTATGGCAGTGATAGACAACTAAGACCACAAACAACAGACCCGAATGGAAATACCGTTGGGGGAATGGCAGGAGCTATTAAGCTAATTGTAGATAATTTAGACAGAATAGTAGAAGACAAAGTTGCATACGAAACGCATAAATTCTACACGGGACAGGAAAAGATACCTGCTGTTATTGTTGTAAGTCCCAATGTTTCTGTTTATGATTTTGTTATGAACAAGGACATAAAAACTATTACTGTAAGTTATGGAAAGAATGGAAAAATGGCATTGAGTTATACAAAGGGAGGAGAGATTGAACCAGTTAGCATATTATATAATGATGATATGTTAACTTCAATGGGAAGATATAAAGATGAAGTAGTTAACACATTTTGGTTGTTGAATAAGCGGTTGTACAATAAAATACTTTCCTACAAAGAAGGCTACGAAGCTGAGAAGAGAGGAGACTGGGATAGGAAGGAGATGTCTGTAGAGGTTTACAACATTAAGCTACAGTTAAAGAACGACCAGCTAAGCCAGTATTATTACAATATGAATATGGAATACAATGCAACACATATTGAAAAATCATATCTAAATATATATTACTTTGTTCCTGTAACCACACTGGATGAAAAAGATTGGGGAGACGTGCCAACATTTAAGCAGAGGATGGAGATGAAGAATTACTTACAACAAAACTGGCTAATAAATTATGATTGGTTAAAGGACTATAAGTATAAATTATACAATTATAACTATGAGTATAATTATAACTATAACAATAGTAAGAAGAGATAAAAAAGAAATCTTTAGAGGAGAAAATAAATTATGAAAAGAATTAGTTACATATTAATTGGTATAATGGTAATATCAATCTATGGCTACACAGAGAGCAGGAAGGAAAAGGAAGAATATATTAAGAGGATAAAGGAAAAGGCAGAGAGAATATTAATCCAGAGTTTAAGCCTTACCAATGGAAAGCTTGAGTATGAATTTGTTGGAGAGGCTATAATGGGCATAGGCTGTACGAGGGACAGGAAATATTTAAGTTTGCTGAAGGATTATCTAAAAGATGAAAGATTAAAGAAGTATGCGATTAGTGGGTTATCGAGAATGAGGCAGGGAGAAGCTGAAAAGATACTTGAGGAGGAATACAGGAAGGAGAGGAATTTTTCAATAAAGATGAATATTGCCTTTGCTTTAGTGCAATCTGGGAGGACGGAATATATTGGAGAGTTTATAAAGAGTTTGCGTAGTAGAAATGAGGATCATATTAATGAAGCTCTATTTTATCTAAGGCTTATAGACTTAAACAAAGACAACTTATATGAGAAGTATAAGGTAGGAGAAGAGATAGACAATCTACTGGAGAAGAGAGGATTTAAGACAAATTATGTAGTGTTTGTTAATACTTTAAAGGTAATGGCATATTCAAGAGACAGAAAGTTTAAGGAGAGGGTAGAAGTATTATTTGCAATAGATAACTATGAAATGCATTTTGATGCAATACAGATCTCCGAAACTTATTTATCACAAACGAATGATACAGGATTTTATTTGCGGTTAAAGGAAAAATTTAGCAAGATAATAAATTTGGATAGTTATAAAGATAATTCTAATAAACTGAGGATGGTAGTCTTACTATATCATTTTGCTGAATTTAACTCAGAAAAAGAAAGATATTTAAGCCTTATAGAAAAATTCAAAATGAAGGATGACTTTATGAAATCTTTGTCATTAATTCTAACAGGAAATCGAAAATACATTGTTGAAAACTTGAAAAATAAATCTTGGTGGTCTTATGCAGTTCGTTCCATTGGATTCAACAAGGTATACGAAGCGAAGAAAGATTTAATAGAGATATTAAAGAAAGGGATTCCAAAGCAATGGGAAAACACACAAAGCGAAAAGCATCAGGCTAATATTATTATGTCGATAGTTGGGACTTTAAAGAGTATAATCTACTCCAAAAGTCCGAATGTATATAGGGATATAAAAGAGATTGAATTTACTCTGGATTATGAAGGCTTGCCCGAGGGATATAATGAATATGTGCAAATGAAAGCTGCGAGTGAAATTTATAACTTAATATGGGCTTATGAAATTGGCGAGATACCAGAAAAGAGATTCTGGGGAGAGAAGTAATGCGAAGCTGTTTATGGTAGGGCTTGTGGAACGAGTGCGGAAGTACGAAGAAGCGTTTGGGGAGATAAAGGTAGAGATTTAAGGTTTTATTTTTCAATTTCTGGTGTAGTTTTGTTTTCATGCTGGTGAGGTACTTCAGGTAAGCAGGGTTTTTCTTTTACGTAAAAAGTAAGTGATTTGCTGAGCCTGTTGAAGGGTTTATTGCCAATGAGGTGATATAGCTTAATTTATCACCGATAGTGGTGTCTGGCATAAAAACTCAGACGGATTTTTGATTTGTCCTTTCGGGCTATTCAGAAACCACCGTTGGCTAAAAAGGAAAAAGTCAATCCATTCTCACGGACAACTTGGCGGAATAAAATTTTCGCCCGTAGCGGAGCAAATCGTAGCAATGCCTGCGAAGGCGAGGTGTAAGAGCGGTGTTGTTTGAGCCAACCCTTTGGGTTCAATCAAAAAACCGCCGTTGGCTTGTGATTGAAACTTCTGAAAAAATCAGACCACACTTTTTACAGAGGAAAACAGGATGTTTTCCGCCCCGAGCACGTTGAGCAAAGGATTGCGAATGTGCGAGGGTAGATTTTTT
>CAZGYD010000058.1:0-98971 GCA_964530115.1 uncultured Rhodocyclaceae bacterium
CTGCACTTCGACGAGGCCTGGCTGCCGCACGCCGCCTTCCACGACTTCTACGGCGACTACCACGCCATCGGCGCCGGCCGGCCGCGCTGCAAGGAATCGATGGTCTTCTCGACGCAATCGACGCACAAGCTGCTCGCCGGCCTCTCGCAGGCGTCGCAGATCCTGGTCCAGGAAGCGGAGAACCACAAGCTCGACCGCGACGTCTTCAACGAGGCCTACCTCATGCATACCTCGACCTCGCCGCAGTACGCGATCATCGCCTCGTGCGACGTCGCCGCGGCGATGATGGAGGAGCCGGGCGGCACGGCGCTGGTCGAGGAATCGATCATGGAGGCGCTCGACTTCCGCCGCGCCATGCGCAAGGTCGACGAGGAGTGGGGTGCCGACTGGTGGTTCAAGGTCTGGGGCCCCGACGATCTCGCCGAGGAGGGTATCGAGGGCCGCGAGGCCTGGATGCTCAAGCCCGGCGCGCGCTGGCACGGCTTCGGCAAGCTGGCCCGCGGCTTCAACCTGCTCGACCCGATCAAGGCCACGGTGATCACCCCGGGGCTCGACGTCGATGGCGACTTTGCCGAATGGGGCATCCCGGCCGCGATCGTCACCAAGTACCTCGCCGAGCACGGTGTCATCGTCGAGAAGTGCGGCCTCTACTCGTTCTTCATCATGTTCACCATCGGCATCACCAAGGGCCGCTGGAACACCATGGTCACCGAGCTCCAGCAGTTCAAGGACGACTACGACAGGAACCAGCCGCTCTGGAAGGTGCTGCCCGAGTTCGTCGCCAAGCACCCGCGCTACGAGCGGGTCGGCCTGCGCGACCTCTGCCGGCGCATCCACGACGTCTACAAGGCCAACGACATCGCCCGGCTGACCACCGAGATGTATCTCTCGGACATGGTGCCGGCGATGCGTCCCGCCGACGCCTTCGCGGCGATGGCCCACCGCGAGATCGAGCGCGTGCCCATCGACGATCTCGAGGGCCGCGTCACGGCGGTGCTGCTCACGCCCTATCCGCCCGGAATTCCGCTGCTGATCCCGGGCGAACGCTTCAACCGGACCATCGTCCGCTATCTCCAGTTCGCCCGAGAGTTCAATGCCGCCTTCCCCGGCTTCGAGACCGACATCCACGGCCTCGTCAAGGAAAACGGCAACGGCTACTACGTCGATTGCGTCGCGCCGGAGCGTGCGGCCGCGGGCGGGCGCTGACGGGGGACGGGCAGGACGATGGCGGCGGCAGCCTTGCAGACGCTGCGCGAAGACGGCGACGCGGTCGTCATCCTCGATCAGACCCGGCTGCCGGCGCAGACGGCCTTCGTCCGCCTGACCACGCTGGAGGAGGCGGCCCATGCCATCCGCGCGATGCAGGTGCGCGGCGCGCCGCTGATCGGCGCCACGGCGGCCTACGGCGTCGCGCTCGCCCTCGGCGAAGGCCGCACGCCCGAAGAGGCGGTCGCCGTGCTTTCGAAGACGCGGCCGACCGCGGTCAACCTGCGCTGGGCGCTCGAGCGCATGGTGCGCGTCTTGCGAGACTCAGCCGCCGTAACACGCCGGCAGCGCGCCTGGCAGGAGGCGCGCGCGATCGCCCGCGAGGACGCCGAGGCCAATGCCGCGATCGGTCGCCACGGACTCGCGCTGCTGCGTGACGCCTTGCGCCGGCCGGTCGAGGTCATGACCCACTGCAACGCCGGCTGGCTTGCCACCGTCGCCCACGGCACGGCGCTGGCGCCGGTCTATGCAGCGCATGATGCAGGCATCGAGGTCCACGTCTGGGTCTCGGAGACGCGACCGCGCAACCAGGGGCTGCTCACCGCCTGGGAACTGCGCCAGGCCGGCATCCCGCACACCCTCTTCGCCGACAACGCCGCGGGCCTGCTGATGATGCAGGGCAGGGTCGATCTCGTCATCGTCGGGGCCGACCGCATCGCCGCGAACGGTGATACCGCCAACAAGGTCGGCACCTATCTCAAGGCGCTCGCCGCGCGCGCGCATGGCGTGCCCTTCTACGTCGCTGCGCCGGTGTCGACCATCGACTTCGATTGCCCGAACGGTGCGGCGATCCCGATCGAGGAGCGCGACGCCGACGAGTTCGGCCCGAAACTCAGCCGCGGTAACACGCCGGCCGCGAACCCGGCCTTCGACGTCACGCCCGCGGCGCTCGTCACCGGCATCATCACCGAGCGTGGCATCGTCGCGCCCGGCGAACTCGACGGGCTGCGCCGATGAACGAAGCGGACCTGCGCGCCGCGGTGCTCGCCACCGCGAAAGCCATGAACGCCGAACGCCTGAACCGCGGCGCTGCCGGCAACGTCAGCGTCCGCCATGGCGAGGGCTTCCTGATCACGCCGACCGGCATGGCCTACGATGCCTGCGTGCCCGATGATGTCGTCTTCGTCGGTCTCGACGGCACGCCGCGCGGCCGGCGCAGACCCTCGTCGGAGTGGCGCTTCCACCGCGACATCTACGCCGCGCGTCCCGAGGCCGGCGCCATCGTCCACGCCCACGCGCCCTTTGCCGTCAGCCTCGCCTGCATGGGCTGCGCGATCCCGCCCTTCCATTACATGGTCGCGCGCTTCGGCGGCAGCGACGTGCGCTGCGCCGCGTACGCGACCTTTGGCACCCAGGAACTCTCGGACGCCGTGCTCACCGCGCTCGAAGGCCGCTGCGGCTGCCTGATGGCGCATCACGGCATGGTCGTGTTCGGCCGCGACCTCGATCACTCGCTGGCGCTGGCGGTGGAGTTGGAGGCGCTCTGCGAGCAGTACTGGCGCGTGCTCCAGATCGGCGGCCCGCGCCTGCTGCCGGATGACGAGATGGCGCGCGTGATCGCGAAGTTCGCCGACTACGGCAGGCAGGACTGAGACGGACGGCGCTCAGAGGATCGGCACGCCCTGCTTCTCGCCGCGCTCGTAGACCACGTTGGCGCGGCCGACGATCAGCGGATCGAGCTTGCCGATGCGCTCGCCGTCCTTGTTCGCATACGGCAGCCGGTGCAGCACGTAACGCAGCGCGTTGAGCCGCGCGCGCTTCTTGCAGTCGGACTTGATCACGGTCCAGGGCGCATCGGCGGTGTCGGTGTAGAAGAACATCGCCTCCTTGGCCTTGGTGTAGTCCTCCCACTTGTCGAGCGAGGCGAGATCGATCGGCGAGAGCTTCCACTGCTTGAGCGGATGCACGCGGCGCTCCTTGAAGCGGCGGCGCTGCTCCTCGCGGCTCACCGAGAACCAGAACTTGATCAGGTGGATGCCCTGGCGCACCAGCATGCGCTCGAACTCGGGCGCCTGGCGCATGAACTCCTCATACTCGGCCTCGGTGCAGAAGCCCATCACGCGCTCGACGCCGGCGCGGTTGTACCAGGAACGGTCGAAGAAGACGATCTCGCCCGCGGTCGGCAGGTGCTGGATGTAGCGCTGGAAGTACCACTGGCCGCGCTCGACCTCCGAGGGCTTCTCCAGCGCGACGACGCGTGCGCCGCGCGGGTTCAGGTGCTCCATGAAACGCTTGATCGTGCCGCCCTTGCCGGCGGCGTCGCGGCCCTCGAAGAGGATGACCACGCGCTGCCCGGTCTCCTTGACCCAGGCCTGGAGCTTGAGCAGCTCGACCTGGAGGCGGTATTTCTGCCGCTCGTAGTTCTTGCGCGACATTAGGTTCTTGTACGGATAGCCGCCCTCGCGCCAGTCGGGCGCGAGCTCCGTGTCCGGATCGACGCCTTCGGCCTCGAGCGCGATGCGCTTTTCCTTGAGCAGGCCCTTGAGCAGCGCCACTGCCTCCTCGTGCGGCACGCCCGAGAGGATGTCGCGCATTGCCGCCAGGCGCTTGCCCTGCGCGGCGTCGCTCGCCTCGACGACGGCGTGCGTCTCGATGCGCTCCGGCGGACGCAGGGGGCCGATGTCGCCGGCGCTCGCCAGACGCGGGCGGGGCGCGGTAGTCGCGGTCGTCGTCGGTTTGCTCGTGCTCATGATGTCATCCGAAAAGATCGTCGAGAGGGTTCTTCTTCGGCCCGGCCACGCCAGACTCAGCCGCGGTGACACGCCGGGCGGCGAATTCTTCCTCGATGCTGTCGCGATAGACGCTCCAGGCCGAGGTGGAGCCCGACAGCCGCCGCCAGAGCTCCGGGCCGACGCCGGCGTATTCGAGGGTGGTG
The DNA here is from genome assembly GCA_964530115.1 of uncultured Rhodocyclaceae bacterium. Lineage (GTDB taxonomy): Bacteria > Pseudomonadota > Gammaproteobacteria > Burkholderiales > Rhodocyclaceae > Fen-999. The sequence goes on from CAZGYD010000058.1 coordinate 4,142, forward strand.
CCGTCGTCGAGGCGGACGCGCAAGGTCCGGCGGCCCGCGTCGTAGCCGATCGCGCGCAGCCGGCCGGAATGGATCGGTTTCATGTCCATCGTGCCGGCCTCACGGATGGAAGCCGGAATCGTCTTCGCCCGGGGGAGCATCGGCGGCCTTGCGCGCCTGCTTCTCGCGCAGGCGCCGGTTCTTGTCTTCGTTGGCGAAGACGTAGCGGCCCGCGAGCACGCAGCCCTTCATGCCCGGGTCGCAGGGCAGGTTGTTTACCTTCGTGCAGATGTCGTTCGCTTCATGCGGGCAACCCCAGCCGCCGGCCATCTCGACGCCTCCGAAGATCCGAAAGTCTTCATTCTAACGGCCTGGCCGCCGTGAGGTTGAGCCCGCGGGTGCAGGTTAAACTGCCGCCCGTCATGGCCACTTCGACCGCGATCTCCGGCCGCCTGCGCGACCTTGCCCGCCGCCTGCTCTACCTCTGGGTGCGCACTGAGGTATTGCCCGCGTCCGGCGACATCGGCGAGGGCGGGCCGGTCTGCTACGTGATCCAGGACCGCCGGCTGTCCAACGTCCTGGTGCTCGACGAAGAAACGCGCCGCCTCGGCCTGCCGCGCGCCGGCCGGCCGATGATGCTCGGCGGCACGACCTTCGATCGCGCGTTCTTCTGCCTGACCCGGCCGCAGCCCCTGATCGCCGAGAAGGCGCAGGACCGCTACGCGCATTCGCGGCTGCTCGGGCGGCTGGTCGACGCCCTGCGCGCCGATGCCGCGCTCGACGTACGGCTGGTGCCGGTGACCATCCTCTGGGGACGTGCGCCGCGCGAGCAGGACTCGATCCTCAAGGCCCTGTTTTCCGAGACCTGGCGGCCGCCGGGCCACTTCCGCCAATGGATGGCGATCCTGCTCCATGGCCGGCAGGTCCTGGTTCGCTTCGGCGCGCCGATGGCGCTCGGCGAACTGGTGCGCGGCGAGCCCGATGCGCCGCGGGCCCTGCGCAAGGTGCAGCGCATCCTGCGCGTGCATTTCCGCCGCCAGCGCGAGATGGCCATCGGCCCCGACCTCTCCCACCGCAACACCCAGATCGGCCACATCCTCGCCGCGCCGGCCGTGCAGCGGGCGATCGCCGACGAGGCCGCGGCCCGTGGTACGAGCTTCGCCGAGGCCGCGGCGAAGGCGCGCGGCTACGCCCGCGAGATCATGTCCGACTACTCGCATGCCGTCGTCCGGGCCATGGAGCTCTTCCTCACCTGGCTGTGGAACCGCATCTACGACGGCATCGAGGTGCACCACTTCGACGCCGTCGCCGGCATCGCGGCGGGCCAGGGCATCGTCTATGTTCCCTGCCACCGCAGCCATATCGACTACCTGCTGCTGTCCTACGTGGTCTACAAGCGCGGCCTTTCGCCGCCGCACATTGCCGCCGGCGCCAACCTCGACCTGCCGGTCGTCGGGCCCATCCTGCGCCGCGGCGGCGCCTTCTTCCTGAGGCGCAGCTTCAAGGGCGAGCCGCTCTATGCCGCCGTCTTCGATGAATACCTGCACCTGCTGATCTCGCGCGGTTTCCCGATCGAATATTTCATCGAGGGCGGCCGTTCCCGCTCGGGACGCATGCTCCCGCCGCGCACCGGCATCCTCGGCATGACGCTGAAGAGCTTCGTCCGCGGTCACGAGCGGCCGCTGCTCTTCGTGCCCGTCTATATCGGTTATGAAAAGCTGATCGAGGGAGCGAGCTTCCTCGACGAGCTCGCCGGCAAGCCCAAGCGCAAGGAATCGCTCTGGGACCTGGTGGCGACGATCAGACGGCTGCGCCACGAATTCGGCAAGGTCCATGTCAATTTCGGCGAGCCCCTGCCGCTCGCCGACTTCCTCGATGCCCGCCATCCCGGCTGGCGAGACGGGCCGGCCGACGGCGCGGCGCCGTGGCTGCGCGACTCGACCATCGTCCTCGCGCGCGAGCTGGCCCGGCGCATCAACGCCGCGGCGGTGGTCAATCCGGTGAACCTCGTCGCCCTGGCGCTCCTGGCGGCGCCCAAGCACGCGCTCGACGAGGAAACCGCGCGGCGCATGATCGCCCACCATCAGGCGCTGCTCGCCGGCGCGTCCGGGCCGCGGCTCCCGGTCGCCTGCACCGAGGCGCCCGAGGCGGTGATCGCCCATGCGCTCCGTCTCGGGCTCATCGAGCGGGTGAGCCATCCGCTCGGCGACCTGATCCGGGTCGCCGCCGGCGAAGGCGCGCTGCTCGCCTATTTCCGCAACAACGTCCTGCACCTGTTCGCGCTGCCGGCGCTCGTCGCCTGCCTGGCCAGCCATCATCCACGCCTCGACGCCCAGCGCGGCGAGGCGGCGATCGGCCGGCTCATGGAACTGGTGCGCGCCGAGCTCTTCCTGCACGGCAGCGACGACGACACGCGCGAGGCGCTCGAGCGGGTGCTCGCGGTGCTCTGCGATCGCGGGCTCATCGTCCGCGAGGCCGACGAATGGCGCGCGCCCGATCCAGGCAGCCTCGCCTTCGCCGAGCTGCAGCTCATCGGCGAGACCATGCGGCCGACGCTCGAGCGCAACCTGCTTGCGCTCGAACTGCTGGTCCGCCACGGATCGGGCCGCTTAAGCCGAAAGAGGCTCGAAGAGCTCTGCCAGCGGTTGGCCGAGCGGCTGGCCCTGCTCTACGAGTACAACGCGCCCGAGTTCGCGGAACGCGGCGTCTTCGCCAGCGTGGTCGACAGCCTGATCGCCACCGGCATGATCGATGTCGATGCCGAGGGCCTCGTGCATTTCGACGCCCGCATCGCCGCGCCGGCCTCCGACGCCGAGCTGCTGCTTTCCGCCGAGACGCGCCAGACCATCCGCCGCCTGGCGGGCGCTAGCCCTTCACCCACGAATCCTTGAGCGTCACGGTCCGGTTGAACACCGGCGCGCCGTCCTTCGAATCGACGCGGTCGGCAACGAAGTAGCCGTGCCGCTCGAACTGGAAGCGCTCTTCGGGAACGGCCTCGCGGAGCGCCGGCTCCAGTTGCGCGGTGATCACGCGCTTGGAGTCGGGATTGAGGTCGGCGAGGAAGTCGCGGCCGCCCGCGCCGGGATTTTCGGCGGCGAAGAGCCGGTCGTAGAGCCGCACTTCGGCGGCGAAGGCGTGGCGCACCGACACCCAGTGGATGTTGCCCTTGACCTTGACGCGGTCCGCGCCCGGCGTGCCCGACTTGGTGTCGGGCAGGTAGATGCAATGGACGGACTTGATCCTGCCGGCATCGTCCTTGACGCAGCCCGTGCATTTGACGACGTAGCCGTAGCGCAGGCGCACCGTGTTGCCCGGATAGAGCCGGAAAAAGCCCTTCGGCGGCTCCTCGGCGAAATCCTCGCGCTCGATCCAGAGCTCCTTGGCGAACGGGATTTCGCGCGTGCCCCAATCCGGCTTCTGCGGATGGTTCGGTGCCACGCAGGTTTCCTCGTCCTCTTCGGGATAGTTGTCGATGACGAGCTTCACCGGGTCGAGCACGGCGATGCGGCGCAGCGCCGTCTCGTTGAGGTGGTCGCGCATGCAGCCTTCGAGCACGCTCATGTCGATCCACGAGTCGGCTTTGGCGACGCCGATCATCTCGGCGAAGCGGCGAAAGCCCTCGGGCGTGAAGCCGCGCCGGCGGGCGCCCGCGAGCGTCGGCAGGCGCGGGTCGTCCCAGCCGGCGACGTGGCCCTCGTCGACGAGCTGGATCAGCTTGCGTTTGGAGAGCACCGTGTAGGTCAGGTTGAGCCGGGCGAACTCGATCTGCTGCGGCAGCGGCCGCTGCAGCAGGCCGCCCTCGGCGAGCCGTTCGAGCAGCCAGTCGTAGAACGGCCGCTGGTCCTCGAACTCGAGCGTGCAGATCGAATGGGTGATGTTCTCGAGCGCGTCCTCGATCGGATGGGCGTAGGTGTACATCGGATAGATGCACCAACGGTCGCCGGTGTTGTGGTGGCTGGCGTGCTTGATGCGGTAGATCGCCGGGTCGCGCAGGTTGATGTTCGGCGAAGCCATGTCGATCTTCGCCCGCAGCACGTGGGCACCGTCCGGAAACTCGCCGGCCTTCATGCGCCGGAAGAGGTCGAGGTTCTCCTCGACACTGCGGCTGCGCCACGGCGAGTCGCGGCCCGGTTCGGTCAGCGTGCCGCGGTTGGCGCGCATTTCCTCGGCGCTCTGCGAATCGACGTAGGCGTGGCCGGCGCGGATCAGGTATTCCGCGAACTCGTACATCCAGTCGAAGTAGTCCGAGGCGTAGTAGAGGTTCTCGCCCCAGTCGAAGCCGAGCCATTTGACGGCGTCGATGATGGCATCGACGTATTCCTGCTCCTCCTTCTCCGGGTTGGTGTCGTCGAAGCGCAGGTGGCAGACGCCGCCATAGTCGCGGGCGAGGCCGAAGTTCAGGCAGATCGACTTGGCGTGGCCGAAATGCAGGTAGCCGTTCGGCTCCGGCGGGAAGCGCGTGCGTATCCTTGGCGTGTCACCGGGGCTGAGTTTGTGCTGGTCCGCGGGCCCCGGCCGGCCCGACCAGCGGCGCGGCGCGAACTTGTTCGCGGCGAGGTCGGCTTCGATGATGGCGCGGATGAAATTCGAGGGCTTGGCTTCGTCGGCCATGGTCGGGTGATCGGAAAACGTGTCGAAACGGCGATTCTACCGGCCGGGCGTAAAATCGCGCTCCATGACCTGGACCGCCGCCCTCGCCATCGCTCTCGGCGCCGTGCTCGGCGCCTGGATGCGCTGGGGTCTGGGGCTTCTGCTCAATCCGCTGTTCCCGACCCTGCCGCTCGGTACGCTCGCCGCCAACCTGATCGGCGGCTACCTGATCGGCGCGGCGATCACGGTGTTCCAGATCAATGTCGAACTGCCCGCCGAGCTCAAGCTGTTCTTCGTCACCGGTTTCCTCGGCGCGCTGACGACCTTCTCCACGTTCTCGGCCGAAGTGGTGACCCTGATCCGTTCGGCGCAGTACGCCTGGGCATTCGCCGCCGCCTCGCTGCACCTGTTCGGTTCGCTCTTGATGACCGGCCTGGGCATCTGGACCGTCCTGCAGATCGCCAAGTGAAGTTCGATCCGCAAGCCCGGCTGGCCGCGCGGCCGGCGATCGCCTATGACGAGTCGCTGCCGGTCAACGAGCGGCGCACGGAGATCGCGGCGGCGATCGCTAGCCATCAGGTGGTCGTCGTCTGCGGCGAGACGGGCTCCGGCAAGACCACGCAGCTGCCCAAGATCTGCCTCGAGCTCGGCCGCGGCGCCAGCGGCTTCATCGGCCACACCCAGCCGCGGCGGATCGCCGCGCGCGCCACCGCCGCGCGCATCGCCGAGGAACTGAAGTCCGAGCTCGGCCGCTATGTCGGCTACAAGATCCGCTTCACCGACCACACGTCGCCTTCGGGCTACATCAAGCTGATGACCGATGGCATCCTGCTCGCCGAGACGCAGACCGATCCGCTGCTGCGGCAGTACGACACGCTGATCATCGACGAGGCGCACGAGCGCAGCATAAACATCGACTTCCTGCTCGGCTACCTCAAGCAGCTGCTGCCAAAGCGGCCCGAACTCAAGCTGATCGTCACCTCGGCGACGCTCGATGCCGGGCGCTTCAGCCGCCACTTCGGCGATGCGCCGGTGATCGAGGTCTCGGGCCGCCTCTATCCGATCGAGATCCGCTACCGTCCGTTCGAGGAGGCCCGCGACCGCGACATCGACGACGCGATCGTCGATGCCGTCGCCGAGGCGCACCGCGAAGGGCCGGGCGATGTGCTGGTCTTCCTTCCCGGCGAGCGCGAGATCCGCGAGGCGGCCGAGGCGCTGCGCAAACACCACCCGCCGGGGCTGGAGATCCTGCCGCTCTTTGCGCGCCAGTCGGCGCAGGAGCAGGCGCGGGTGTTCGCGCCGCACCAGGGTCGGCGCGTGGTGCTGGCGACCAACGTCGCCGAGACTTCGCTGACGGTGCCCGGCATCCGCTATGTGATCGATACCGGACTCGCGCGCGTCAAGCGCTACAGCCACCGCAACAAGGTCGAGCAGCTTCAGGTCGAGCCGGTTTCGCAGGCGGCGGCGAAGCAGCGCGCCGGCCGCTGCGGCCGGGTCGCGGCGGGCATCTGCTTCCGGCTCTATTCGGAGGAGGATTTCGGCAAGCGGCCGCCGTTCACCGATCCCGAGATCCTCCGCTCGTCGCTCGCGGGCGTGATTCTGCGCATGAAGTCGCTGAACCTCGGCGACGTCGAGGACTTCCCCTTCCTCGAACGCCCCGCGCCGCGCATGATCGCCGACGGTTACCAGCTGCTCGCCGAGCTCGGCGCGATCGAGGAGACGGGCCGGGCGCTCACTGCCGTCGGCCACGAACTGGCGAAGCTGCCGCTCGATCCGAAGATCGGGCGCATGATTCTCGCCGCGCGGCAATACGGCTGCCTGAAAGAGGTGCTCGTCATCGCTTCGGCGCTCTCGGTGCAGGATCCGCGCGAGCGGCCGCAGGAGCAGGCCGGCGCGGCCGACCAGGCGCAGGCGAAATGGAAGGACGAAAAATCGGAATTCCTCGCCTACCTCAAGCTCTGGAACGCCGCCGACGAGGTCTGGAGGCACGAATCGTCGAGCAAGCAGCGCCAGTGGTGCCGGCGCGAGTTCCTCTCCTGGCTGCGCCTGCGCGAATGGCGCGACGTGCATGGCCAGCTGGCGACGCTTTGCCACGAGCACGGCTGGCGCGAGAACGAACAACCGGCCGGCTTTGATGCGATCCACAAGGCGCTGCTCGCCGGGCTGCTCGGCCATGTCGGCCTGAAGAGCGAGGCCGAGCCGCACTATCTCGGCGCCCGTGGCATCAAGTTCTTCATCCACCCGGGCTCGGCACTGGCGAAAAAGGCCGGGCGATGGATCGTCGCCGCGGAGCTCGTCGAGACCTCGCGGCTCTTCGCCCGCTGCGTCGCCCGCATCGAGCCCGAATGGCTGGAAGAAGTCGGCGCGCATCTCCTCCGCCGGCACGTCTTCGAGCCGCACTGGGAGAAGCAGGCGGGCCAGGTGGTGGCCTTCGAGCGCGTCACGCTCCATGGTCTGGTGCTTCATGCGAAGCGCCGCATCCACTACGGCCCCCGCTGCCCGCAGTTCGATGCGAGGCTCGCGCGCGAGATCTTCATCCGCCATGCGCTCGTGCAGGGCGAGGTGACCGAGGACTGGCTGCGGAAATGGGCCTTCCTGCGCCACAACCGGGCGCTGGTCGCGGAGATCGAGCGCCTCGAGCACAAGTCGCGCCGCCCGGATGTGCTGGTCGACGAAGAACTGATCCATGCCGTCTTCGACGCCAGGGTGCCGGCCGAAATCGTGACACTCGCGGCCTTCGACAAGTGGCGGCGCGAGGCCGAGGCCCGCGAGCCGAGGCTGCTCTTCCTCGAACGGGAACAGCTGATGCCCCACGAGGCCGACGGCATCACCACCGCGGCTTTGCCCCCCCTGTTCGAAGCGGCCGGCCGCCGCTGGCGCCTCGAGTACCGCCACGATCCTGGCGCCGCTGACGATGGCGTCACGCTCACCGTGCCGCTGCCCGACCTCAACCGCGTGCCGGAGACGCGCTGCGAGTGGCTGGTGCCCGGGCTGCTCGAGGAGAAGGTCGTCGCGCTGCTGCGGACGCTGCCGCAGAAGTACCGCCACCGCCTCCAGCCGCTCGATGCCTTCGCCGAGTCGTTCTGCGAGGCGGGCCACGACGCCGCCGAGCCACTCGTCAAGGCACTGACGCGCGCCGTGGAAGAAACAATCGCGCTCAAGCTGCCGCTCGACGCCTTCCGGCCCGGCGAGCTGCGGCCGCACCTGCTGATGAATTTCCGCCTCGAGGACGAGCACGGCGGCACGCTGGCCATGTCGCGCAACCTTGCCCAGCTGCGCGCTGAATGGGGCGAACTCGCCGAGCCCTCGGAGGAAAAGGCGGCGGAAATCGAGCGGGCCGGGCTCGCGGAACGCTTCGCCGCGGCGCTCAAGGAGCAGATCAAGTCGATCGAGAAAGGCGTGCCGCGCGAGCTCGGACTCCAGTTCATGCCGCTGGGCACGGAGGCGGAACTGAAGGCCCAGATCGTTAGCGCGGCGCTGGCGCGGACCTGCCTCGCCGAGCCGCTGCCCGGGGACGACGCCGGCTTCGCGGCGCGGCTCGCCTCGGCCAAGGGCCGCGTGGTACTCGTGGCGCAGGAGGTGACGCGGCTCGCCGGCGCGATCCTCGCCGAGCACGCGGCCCTGCAGAAGAAGCTGGCGGCCCTGCAAAAGGCGTTTCCCCAGGCGGTTGCCGACGTCACAGCGCAGGCCGGCGCGCTGCTCGCCAGGGGCTTCATCGCCGCGACGCCCTGGGAGCGGCTCGCCCACTTCCCGCGTTACCTGAAGGCCGCTGGCATGCGGCTCGACAAGCTGCGCAACGATCCGGCGCGCGATGCGCGGCTCATGGCCGAGTGGCAGGCGCTGGCGCGGCCGTGGGAGCGCGAGCGGGCGACGCTGGCCCGGGCCGGACAGCGCGATCCCTTCCTCGAGGAATTCCGCTGGCTGCTCGAGGAACTACGCGTGGCGCTGTTCGCCCAGGAACTGAAGACGCCGTCGCCGGTCTCCGTCAAGCGGTTGCAGAAAATGTGGGAGGGACGTCAGCATGCGTGAAGTCTTGCGGGCCGCCGTGCGCGCGATGCGCGACCTCGGTCGTGGCGCCATCCTCTGGCAGGCGCTCTGGCCACCGCTCGTATCGCTATTCCTCTGGGGCATCGTCGCCTGGTACGCCTGGTTGCCGCTTTCCGGTTGGCTCATCGACAGGCTGCCGGCCTGGCCCTGGCTCGACTGGTTGGGACCGTGGCTCGTCCATGCGGCGCTGGCGCTCGTCTTCGCGCCCCTGATCTATGTGACCGCGCTGGTGCTGATCTCGGCGTTCGCGCTGCCGAAGATGATGGCGATCGTGGCGGCGAGCGACTACGCGAAACTCAGCCGTCGTAACACGCCAGCCGCGGCGCTCTGGGGCAGCATCGCCAACGCCGTCGGCTCGGGCGCGCTCTATGTCGCCGGCTGGCTCGTCTGCCTGCCGCTGCTCCTGGTTCCGGGCGGGCTCCTGGTATTGCCGATCGCCTGGAGCGCCTGGCTCAACCAGCGGACCTTCCGCTTCGACGCGCTCGCGGAACACGCAACGGCCGACGAGCGCACCCGGCTCGTCCGCGAGGAACGCGGGCGCTTCTGGCTGGCGGGGTTGGTCTCGGCGCTGGCGGCATATGTGCCGGTCTTCAATCTGCTTGCGCCGGCGTTCGCGGCGCTATTGTTCACGCATCTGGGACTTGCGCTGCTCGCGCGCCAGCGCGAGAGGGAGGGGATATGGATCGGGGAAACGGCTTCGGTGCGCTGATCATCGGCGACGAGATCATCCGCGGCAAACGGCAGGACCGCCATTTCGAGAAGCTGCGCGAGATCCTCGCCGCGCGTGGCCTGCACCTCGACTGGGTGCTCTATCTCGGTGACGACCGGCCACGGCTCGTCGAGGCGCTCAAGCGCTCGATGGCAAGCGGCGACGTGGTGTTCAGCTTCGGTGGCATCGGCGTCACGCCCGACGACCACACGCGCCAGGCCGCGGCTGCGGCGGCGGGCGTGCCGCTCCGGCTGAACCCGGACGCGGAACGGGAGATCCGCGCGCGCATGGCCGAACTGGGCCAGGAAGTGACGCCCGCGCGGCTCGAACTCGGCACCGTGCCAGAGGGTTCGCGGATCATCCCGAACCCGTTCAACCGCATCCCCGGCTTTTCCTACGGCAACCACCATTTCGTCCCGGGCTTCCCGCAGATGGCCTGGCCGATGGTCGAGTGGGTGCTCGACACCTACTACCGCGACCGCTTCTTCGCCACGCCCGAGGCGGAGGCCGCGATCATCGTCTGGGAGGGCCTCGAGGGCACGCTGCTCGACCTCATGCAGCGCATCGAGCGTGACCATCCGGGCGTCACGGTATTCAGCCTGCCGTCGCTGGGTAGCGAGACCATGCGCCGCCACATCGAACTCGGCGTGCGCGGCAAGCCGGACCTCGTGCCGGCGGCGATGGCCGAGATCGAGGCCGAGATCGCCCGGCGCGGGCTTTCGTTCGAGCGGAAATGAAAAAAAGCCCCGGTGGCAAGCCACCGGGGCCGAACTCCAGCCTGTTGGCTGGGAGGAGGAGACAACCTTTGGTTACGCCGCCTTGCGGCCCTTGGGCGCGGCGCTCACGGCCTTGACCGTGGCGTTGGTCGCCGCGGCGACGTTGGCCTCGGCGATCTCGGCGACCTGGCGCGCGGCCTTGGTCATGCTGTCGTAGGCCGAGTTGGCGGCGGCGATCGCCGACTTGACGGCGGCGACGGCGACGTCGGAGCCGGCCGGGGCGTTCTTGACCGCCTTGTCGAGCGCGGTGGTCATGGCCTTGTTGATCTCGGCGAACTGCGCCTCGACGACCTTGCTCAGCTCTTCCTGGGTCTGGCTGGCGATCTCATAGACGCTGCGCGAGTAGGCGACGGCCTTCTCGACGCTGGGCTGCGCCAGCGAGGCCTGGATGTTCATGAGCTCCTGGACGTCCTTGGCCGACAGCAGCGCCTTGGCGTTGGCGACCGTGTCTTCGAGCAGGCTGCGAGCCGTGTTCAGGTTGAGCGCGGCGAAGCGCTCGGCGCTGGTGAACGCGGTGTTGGCGAGCGTCAGCAGGGTTTCGACATGGGCCTTGTTCGCGGCGGCGAATTGTTCGGGCGTGGTGTACATGGTGTTTCTCCTTGTCAATGGGCGGTGGTCAAAGCTTCAGGGGCGGAGCTTCCCATCGTTTCCGGAAGCGCCATGTTGCAGTGCATCACGAAAGCCATTATAGGGGTGTGATTCCGGAAGTCAAGAAAAATTTTGTGCATCGCACAATCCCGAGGAAGTAATAATCTAATCATATTGAAACATGATGTTAAGCCGGAGTTGGGCTAGATGGGTTTGGCGGGCTGCTGCGATGCGCCATGCTCAGGCCGGCCGATCGCAACGGTATGACACCTCATTGGCGAAGCATGGTTGCGATGCGGCGCAAAACTCAGCCGTCGTAACACGCCGGCCGGCGCGGCGTCTTTACCGGGTTCCGGGTTTTCCGGCGTCCGTCGGCTGCTTGGGCTGGATCACGGCGCGGACGCGTTCCGGCTTGCCGCCTTTCGCGGCATCGGCCGCGCCGCCGCTGACGACATAGCGCTCGGTGTCGCCGTCGTAGGACACGTATTGCCCCTGGACTTCATCGAGGCCGCTCTTGATGCGCGCCCGGCCGAAGAGTTCGACGCGGTTGGCCTTGCCGTCGTACTCGATGCGTTCGGCTTCGCCCTCGATGTATTCATCCTTGCCTTCGCGCTTTTGCCGGAAGGTCGCCAGCCGCCCGCCGCCGCCTGTCGCTGTGCCCAGCTGGTAACCCTGGGCGTCCTGCGCGATCGTGATCTTCTCCGCACGGACGACGATGGTGCCTTGGGTCAGATGGACGTTGCCCTCGAAGATCTGGACCTTTTTACCATCGTCGATGGTGATGCGGTCCGCTTCGAGGTTCATCGGCTTGTCGCGATCCGCGCGTTCGGCGAGCGCAGCGCCACCGATCGCGTTGAGGACTGCAAAAACGAGCGTGATCCGCCACAGCGGGCGACCGGTACGGTTCATTGCGGCTTCCTTTCCAGAGTCCCCGTCACCGGACCGGCAATCACGGCCGTCCGGGCCTTGTCGTCGATCTCGATGCCGCCCGCACCGCGAATCACGCTCGATCCGCGCGTCACGGTGACCGGTACCTGGCTGCGCGCCCGGCCGTCGTCGGGCCGGACCTCGAGCGCCTCGGTGACGATCACCATATCGGCTTCGCCCCCGGTGCCCGGCGTGGTGAGCCGGACGTTGCCTTCGAGGCGTACCACCCGGACTTCCCGGTCGACCAGGGCCCGGTCGGCGGTGACCGTCGAGCGGCGGTCGCGGAAGGCGTCCATGTGGGGCGCAATGACGAGGGCCGTGTCGTCGTCCGGGTAGTGTTCGAGACGCTTGGCGGTCATCAGGTCCTGCATGAGCCCCTGGGCGTCGTACCGCTTGAGCGTCAGGGTGTCGATCCAGAAATCAGGCTCGTGCCTCTCCTTGCCCCGGGCCGCCGGCGATCCTTCCTGGCTGACGCGTTCCATCCAGAAGGTGAAGCCGGCCAGCAGGGCGAGCACCGCGATGGGAAAGAGCGTCGAGCCGAAGCGGGTGCGCAAGGCCGGCCCCTATCCGACCATCTGCCAGGCGGCGAGCGCTTCGTCGAGCTTCCCCTGGGCACGCAGGATCAGTTCGCAGACCTCGCGCACCGCGCCGGCGCCGGCGGGCGCGCGGGCGACGTAATCCGCGCGTTTCAGGACCAGCGGATGGGCATCCGGCACGGTCGCCGAAAATCCGCAGGCCGACATGGCGCCGAGGTCGACCACGTCATCGCCCATGAATCCGGCCTGCGAGAAGTCCAGACCTTCGCCCGCGAGCAGTTCGGCCATGGCTGCGCGCTTGTCCTCGATGCCCTGGCAGACGAGGCTGATGCCGAGGTTCTCGGCGCGCCGGGTGACGATGGGCGAGTCGCGCCCCGTGACGATGGCGAGCCGCACGCCCGAACGCGCGAGCATCTTGAGGCCCAGGCCGTCGCGGCTGAAGAAGGCCTTCATTTCGTCGCCGGCCGGGCTGAAGTAGAGACGGCCGTCGGTCATCACGCCATCGATGTCGAAGGCCATGAGGCGGACGGATTTTGCTTTTTCGAGGGTCATACCACCTTCGCGCGGAAGAGATCGTGCATGTTGAGCGCCCCGCAAAGAGCGCCCGCGTCGTCGATGACCAGGAGCTGATTGATCCGGTGGCGCTCCATCATCTCGACGGCCTCGACGGCGAGGCGGTCGGGGCCGATGCCGTGAGGGTTGCGCGTCGCCAGTCCGCCCACCGCTACGGCGCGCAGGTCGCCCAGCCGTTCCATCGCGCGGCGCAGGTCGCCATCGGTGAAGATCGCCGGATGGCCGTCTCCATGGTCGACGACGACCATGCCCATGCCGCCGCGGGTCATCGCCAGCAATGCCTCGGTGACTTTGGTCTCGGCGGCGACCTTCGGCACCTCCTCGAGCGGGCGCATCACGTCGCGCACGTGGGTGAGCAGCCGCCGGCCGAGCGCGCCGCCGGGGTGCGAGCGGGCGAAGTCCTCGGCGCCGAAGCCGCGCGCCTCGAGCAGCGCGACGGCCAGCGCATCGCCGAGCGCGAGCGCCGCGGTCGTGCTCGCGGTGGGCGCGAGATTGAGCGGACAGGCCTCCTGGCTCACGCCGGCGTCGAGGTGGACATCGGCCTCTTTCGCCAGCGAGGACCCGGCATTGCCGGTGATGGCGATGAGGCGTCCGCCCTGCCGCTTGACGAGCGGCACGACCGTGAGCAGCTCGTCGTTCTCGCCGGAATTGGAAATGGCGATCAGCACGTCCTCGCGGGTGATCATGCCGAGGTCGCCATGCACGGCCTCGGCGGCGTGGACGAAGTAGGCGGGGGTGCCGGTGCTCGCCATGGTCGCGGCGATCTTGCGCGCGATGTGGCCGGATTTGCCGATGCCGCTGACGATCACCCGGCCGCTGCAAGAGAGGATCAGTTCGACCGCCCGGTCGAACTCGCCACCGAGGCGGGCGGCCAGTGCGGCGACGGCCTCCGCCTCGATGCGCAGCACCCGCCGCGCGGTATCCAGCCTGCCACCGCTCGCTTCTTGGGCCATGATCCCGGATGTCGTTATGATTGCGTGGAGCGCCTTGCTAGCCGATCGCCACCCCCGGCGTTTGAGAGGTCGTGGGTGGCCCGAGGTCGGCGATGGGGCGTCGGCCGAAATTATAACAACCGCCCCGTTCCCCCGCCGGAGACGCCTTGAACACCCTGCAACTGGTCCTGCTGCTGCTTGCCGCTTCGGTCCTGGTCGTGACGGCGTGCAGGGTCGCCGGGCTGCCGCCCATCCTCGGCTATCTGCTCGTCGGCGTGATCGTGGGGCCGCACGCCCTCGACCTGATGCCCGATGCCTCCGGCGCGAGCCACCTCGCCGAATTCGGCGTCGTCTTCCTGATGTTCTCGATCGGCCTCGAGTTCTCGCTGCCGCGGCTCTATGCGATGAAACGCATCGTCTTCGGCCTCGGCTTCGCCCAGGTCGTCATCACGGCCGTCGCCACCGGGTGGGTCGCCATGCTCACCGCCGGCGTGCCATGGCTGGTCGGTGTCGGGCTCGGCGGTGCGCTGGCGATGTCCTCGACCGCGATTCTCTCGAAACTGCTCGCCGACCGGCGCGAACTCGACTCCAGCCACGGCCGCGAGGTGATGGGCGTGCTGCTCTTCCAGGACCTCGCGGTCGTGCCGCTGCTCGTGATCATTCCGGCCCTCGCGCGGCCGGTCGGCGAACTCGCCGAAGCGGTGGCGATCGCCTCGATCAAGGCGGTGGTGCTCCTCTCGCTCGTGCTCTTCATCGGCCAGAAGGTCATGCGCGGCTGGTTCACCCTGGTCGCCCGGCGCAAGTCCGCCGAACTGTTCATGCTCAACGTGCTCTTGATCACGCTCGGGCTTGCCTGGCTCACCGAGGCGGCGGGCCTTTCGCTCGCGCTCGGCGCCTTCGTCGCCGGCATGCTGATCTCGGAAACCGAATACCGCTACACGGTCGAGGAGGACATCAAGCCGTTCCGCGACGTGCTACTCGGGCTCTTCTTCATCTCCATCGGCATGATGCTCGACGTGCCGGCCATCGTGCGCGAATGGCCGCGCGTGCTGGGCGTCCTCTCGGCGTTGCTCTTCGGCAAGCTGGCCGTCGCCTGGGGCTTGTCGCGGCTTTTTGGCGCCACGCCGGGCACGGCGCTGCGCACGGGCCTCTGGCTCTGCGCCGGTGGCGAATTCAGTTTCGTGCTCCTCGCGCGCGGCGAGAGCGTCGGCCTCCTTGCCGGCGGGCCGCTGCAACCGGTGCTGGCGGCCGTGGTGCTGTCGCTGATGCTGGCGCCCTTGATCGTCCACTTTTCCGACCGCATCGTGTTGCGCCTGGTCGCCTCCGAGTGGCTCGTGCGCTCGATGCAGCTGACCCAGCTCGCCGCCCACGCGATGGACGCGGACAGGCACGCGATCGTCTGCGGCTACGGGCGCACGGGGCAGCACCTCGCGCGCTTCCTCGAACAGGAAGGGGTCGCCTACCGGGCGCTCGATCTCGACCCGGAGCGCGTGCGCGAGGCGGCGAACGCCGGTGAGCCGGTCTCCTACGGCGACTGCACACGCCGCGAGACACTGTTGGCGGCCGGCCTCGCCCGCGCCAGCGTCGTCATCGTCACCTTTGCCGACCGGGGGGAGACGTTGCGGGTGCTCGAGCGTATCCGTGAGGCGGCGCCCCGGGTTCCCGTCGTCGTCCGCTGCCGGGAGCAGGACGATGCCGAGGAACTGCTCGCGGCCGGCGCCGCCGAGGTGGTGCCCGAGGCGCTCGAATCCTCGGTGATGCTGGCAACGCACGCGCTGGCCTTCGTCGGCGTGCCGCTGCACCGGATCGTCAAGCGGCTGCGCGAACTGCGCGAGCGCCACTACGGCCTGTTACGCGGGTTTTTCCATGGCGCGACCGATGTCGGCGACCGGCTCGCCGAAGCCGAATTGCCGCGGCTCCATTCGGTGGCGTTGGCGTCGGGCGACCATGCCGTGGGTCGTCGGCTTGGCGAGATCGGGCTTGCCGAGCTCGGGGTCACCGTTTCTGCGCTGCGGCGCCGCGGCATGCGCGGCCTGGAGCCCGAGGCGTCCGTGCAACTCGAAGCCGGCGACGTGCTCGTGCTCCTCGGCACGGCCGCGGCGGTCATGGCCGGCGAGGAGCGGCTACTCAAGGGCTGATCCGGCCGTCAGCCAAACTCAGCCGTGGTAAGACGCCAGACGACGAGGCCCGCCGGAGCGGGCCTCGTCGGGACCTCGATTACTGCCTCAGAGCGACTTGCAGAGGACGTAGATCGTCGCGTTGTCGTCGACGTAATTGGCGCCTGGCACGGCATTCAGCGCGCCGCCGACGGCGACGCCGCGTACCTGGCCCGTCTGCGCGTTGCCATCGTCGAATTGCGTGTCGATGGCGATGGCGATCTTGCCGAGCAGGTTCGTCGAACAGATGGTCAGCCCCGGCAGGCCGAGCGCGCCGCTCTGGACGTGCAAGATGCCGCCCGCGGCATTGGGCGGCGCGACGACGCTGGCATTGTTGCCGGCGATGAAGCCCGCGAGCCGCAGGTGCTGCCAGAACCGGCAATTCTCGGTGTTGGCGTTGGCCGCTGCGCCGCAGTCGATGACGTTGGCGTTGTTCTGCGCGCCGACGAAGCCGTTGCCGTCGCCCGAGGTGGTCGCCGGGTTCGTCCATCGGTCGGCGGCCTGGGGGTCGTCGCCCGGGAAGGCGCGGAAACGGTCCTGATAGGAATAGATCGCGGCCGTGAGGCCGTTGAAGTCGTTGGCGACGTTCTTGATCTTGGCCTGCGTGATCAGTTCCTGACCCTTGAGCACGCCGCCGAGCAGGAGCCCGATGATGACCAGGACGATGGCGATTTCGACCAGGGTGAAGCCCGATTGTGATTTGCGCATGAGAGCCCCTCTATAACTTTATGCCTAGGCGGGATTCTTTAAGCAACTAATATACCAGTACTTGATTCGTACCAAATGTACGAAAAGCCGGCGAAAAGCGTGTCGATCGGCTCATTGGCTGTCGAAAATCCGACAGTCTGGTGACGGCGTTTCGACGCTCCGCGCCATGTCTTGCGCCACCGCCGTCGGCCACAAGGCGGGCGATGTATACAATCGCCGGTCCATGGGGACTTTCCAACCGGGCAACCGCGTCACCGAGTTCGCGCTGCGTCTGTCGCTGCGCTGGCGGCGCCCGCTCCTGGCGACGCTTTTGGCGTTGCTCTATCTCGCGCTGATCCTGCTGGACGAGGGCAATACCGGCCTCGCCCGGACGGTGTTCGTCGTGCACCTGGGCCTTTTCCTGCTCTGGCAACCCTTCGTGCGCGCGGACCAACGCATCTCCCCGCTCGCCCTCGCCATCCTCGCGGCGGCCGTCCTCGCCGCTTCCGTCTGGCTCAACGGCTGGGTGCTGCTGCTCTGGGTGCTGCTGCTCGCCGGGGTCGTCGGCGGCAAGGTGTTCCTCTTCGAGACGCCCTGGACGAAGACGTTCTATCTGCTTGCCCTGCTGTGGCTCGTCGCGGCGCTGCTGCTCCTGGCCCTGCCCATGACGCTGCGGCAGGACATCGATCCCGGCACCACGGTGCAGACGGTCGGCACCTGGCTGCTGCCGGCGGTCCTCGTCGCCATGCTCGTGTTGCCCGGCCGGCAGGAGGGCGCGGGGCAGCCGGAGGTCGTCGACTTCGTCTATAGCGTGATCGTCGTGCTTCTTCTCGCGGTTCTGGTGCTCGGCAGCCTCGCGATCATGGTGCTGCTCCGCCACGCCTACACGGAGGCGCTGCTGGAAACTCTGCTTGGCATCGGCGCGGGCCTGCTGAT
The DNA here is from genome assembly GCA_964530115.1 of uncultured Rhodocyclaceae bacterium. Taxonomy (GTDB): domain Bacteria; phylum Pseudomonadota; class Gammaproteobacteria; order Burkholderiales; family Rhodocyclaceae; genus Fen-999. The sequence goes on from CAZGYD010000058.1 coordinate 21,578, forward strand.
TCTCGGCTGGGTCTGGAATCCGCATCTGGGCGTCGCGGGCGTCGGTACGGTGTTCTCCCGTTACCTGATGTCGATCGGCATGCCCGTCGAGCAATGGCTGCATGCACTCGCCGACCTGGCTCAGCGTGAGAGCGACCCCGACCGCTTCGTCGCCGGAGCGAGCGAGGACATGGTCCGCCGCCTGCCCTGGGTGACGGGGGTCTCGTGGCGCGCCGGTGAGGTGTCGGGAAGCGTCGGTTCGACGGCCGGGCGCTGCAGCACCTTCCGTTTCGACCCGCTCGAGCTCGGCATCCACACCCGCTATCCGCTGAGCCCGTCGCTCGCCTGGCATTTCAATCTGCTCGCGCAGTTGATCGCAGAGTTCCGTGCCGACAAGGTTCGTGCCCGGGAACTCCGCCGCCTGAGCTACATCGAGGCGATCCACGAAACCGGTGCCCGGCTCACCCATGACGTCAAGAATCTGCTGCAGTCGCTGCGCGGGCTTTGCGCCGCCGCTGCGGCGGACGGCGACGCGGCGCCGCCGGAACTGATCGCGCTTCTGCGCAGGCAGCTTCCGGCGATCACGCAGCGGCTCGGCCAGACGCTCGACAAGCTCCAGGCGCCGCGCTTCGAGGACGGTGCGCCGATTTCGCTCGCGCAGTGGTGGGAAGGGCTGGTCTCCCGATTCGCGCACGCGGGCGTGCGCTTCCTCGTCAGCGAGGGCAGCGACCTCCGGCCCGCCGTTCCCGCGGCGACGCTCAACCACGCGATGGAAAACCTGTTGGCGAATGCCCTCGGCAAGCGCAGCGGCTCGCCGGGTCTGAACATCGCGGTTACCCTCCGTTCCGGCCCGGACGGCATCGCCATCGACGTGAGCGACGATGGCGAGCCACTCCCGCCGGCAATTGCGGGCGATCTGTTCAAGGGCCCGGTCGCCTCGGAGACCGGCCTCGGCATCGGGCTTTACCAATCTGCCCGGCTCCTCGAAGGCAGCGGTTTCACCCTGGCGCTCGCGGAGAACGTCCGCGGGAGCGTGACTTTCCGGCTGGCAGCAGCGGCTGCTCAGATAGAGGGAGAGGGGCGCGCCTTGCGGCCGATTAACCGGTAGACGGCTGTATCACCCTTGCCTTTGAGACAAAGGGTTTGCGGGCCGGCGAATTCGAAACGGCCAGCCAGCCGGCCGAAGGTGGCGGCATCGCAATGGATCATGCCCGGCGCACCCTCCGTGGTGAGGCGGCTCGCGAGGTTCACCGTGTCGCCCCAGACGTCGTAAATGAACTTGTTGCGGCCGACCACACCGGCGACGACGGGCCCGGTGGCGATGCCGACCCGCACCGACAGCGGCTGCCCATGGACGTGGAAATCGCTTTGCAGCAGTTCCCGCATGGCGATCGCCATGTCGGCGACCGCTTCACAATGGTCGTGCTGCTTCAGGTTCAGGCCGCCCGCGACCATGTAGGCATCGCCGATGGTCTTGATCTTTTCCAGGCCGAAGCGTTCGGCCAGTTCGTCGAAAGCCGAGAAGACCGCATTGAGCATCGAGAATACCTGGGCGGGCGAGAGGCTGGCCGCCACCTGGGTGAAATTGACGATGTCGGCGAACATCACCGTCGCTTCGGGAAAGCCGTCGGCGATCGGCTCGTTCGACTGCTTGAGGCGCTCGGCGACGGGCCTGGGCAGGATGTTGAGCAGCAGCCGCTCCGAGCGTTCCTGCTCGGCGGTGAGCAGCTGGTGCGCCTGCCGCAACCGGTCCTGCATCTTCTGTTTCTCCTGGATCGAGTAGCGGAGCAGCAGATAGACGATGGTGGCGACGGCGATGAAATTGAGGGCGAAAAAGACCGCCGAAGTCTTCAAGGGCACCGCGAGCGGCAGGCGGACGTTGGCCGGCGGGGCGAGATACCAGTCGAAGAAACCCGACAGGGCGATCATGAACACCCAGGCGAAGAACCAGGCGAAGGACTGGCGCACGCCGAAGCAAAGGATCGCACCGACCGGCGCCAGCAGCCCCCAGAGCACGATGCCGCTGGAATCGATGAAGCTGCCCATGCTCCACTGCATCGCGAACGGGCCGAACAGGAAGAGCGCGAGCTGGGTGATGCGGAAATAGTCGAAGTTGCGCGTCTGGATGTAGAGGAGCAGATTGCCGACGATCAGCAACTGGAAGATCATCGGCGGCGTCGAGGAGACGGACTGGCCGAGCAGGCCGTAGATGGCCACCCAGAGCATCGCAGCCAGCGTGATCAGGCCGGTCGCGAACATCAGCAGCGACTTGTTGAGCCGCTCCTCCTCGCTGTCGCCGGGCTCGATGCCCGCATTGCGCAGGCGGGCGAGGAAACCGGTGGCCTCGGCCGGTTCGCCGGGCGCCGCGGGCACCGGTGGCCTCGTTCGGATCAGCGTTTCGGACATGGGAGCCTCACGGCAGCTGCCCCGCGGCGATCATGCGGTTGTAAAGGACGTTGGGCGAGAGCCAGACGACGATGTCGTCGAAGTCCGCTCCCGGCTCGCGGCTGACGAAGCGGCCGGGTGTGGGGTCGGGATTGGCGGCGGAATTGCGGTTGGGGTTCTCGCGCTCGTCGGCGCTCGCTCCGCCGTTGGCGAAATTCTTTCCCGTCGACCAGATCACCGCCGGGGCGTTGTTCGTCAGATCGGCAGCGCATCCGGCGTTGCAGACGCGCAGGTTCGGCGCGAGGTTTGGCAGCGTGACCAGGCGCATGCAGTTCTGGGTGGAAAACACCCAGCCGCCGCCCGGACAATTGGCGTGAGTGAAGGTGCTCACCGCATAGCGGATGCGCTCGCCCCAGGCATCGACGGCATAACCCTGTCCGTCGACGGGCGAAAGGCCGATCGTCGCCGCGGGCAGAAAGCCTTCGGCCACGGCGCACGCGCCGCCGCCGGCCGGTGCCTCGACCCCCGTTGCACCCTCCACGGCCGGACAGGGCAGCCGGCCCCGGGCGGCGGCGAAGCCGATCAGCGCTTCACGCGCCTCATTCAACAGCGAGAGCGTCTCGCGGTTGCGGCGGATGTCGTCTTGGCCGGCGAGCGGCACCAGCATGCCGCCGATCAGCAGCGCGACGATGAACAGCACCACCGCCAGTTCCGTGAGCGTGAAGCCGCGCGCCAAACTCAGCCGTCGTAATACGCCAGCCGTCATTGCCGCCAGCTCGCGAAGAAGTCGCTGATGATCACTCGTTGGTCCTGTGTCCGTTGGGAGCCCGTGAAGCCGAGGCGGATCGACCTCAGCGCAGGCCGATAGCATACATTGTCGGCACCACAGGCCTGATCCTGAGGGCAGCCGCCAGCGCAGGCGCCGGCAGGGACGTCGAAGATCGTCGCCGTGTCGCTGATGGTCGGGTCGTTGGACCGGTAGCAGAAATTTCCCGGCCCGCAGTTCTGGCCCGCAGGGCACGCGCCGTTCTCGCCGCAGGCGCCCGCGCGTCGCAATGGGTAGAGCTGGAGCAGCGGCCGGGTGGTGTCGCGCATCGCCGCGATGAGCTGGCCGCTGGCGGGACTGTCGCGCTCGATCCAGACCTGCGTGAGGAAGCGGGTGCTGCCGGGAACGGTGGCATTGGCGTTCCTCGCCGGCGTCACCTCCACGCGGACGTGGTAGAGGTAGCTGTTGCCTCCCTCGCTGGTCTGGCCGCGCAGATTGACGAAGGCGATGCCGGGCTGCGCCGCACGCACGTTGCCGGGATTCGTGGGTGCCGGACGGGGGTTGCCGGTCTGGCTGCCGCCGGTTGGGTAGCCATGGACATTGTCGTCCGCTTCCGGCCGGGTTACATGGTCCGCGGGATTGGCGGACTCGTGGCCCCAATAGACGATGGCGACGTGGCTGTTGTACCCGACGTAGGGCGGCGAGCAGCCTGCCAGGTTCGCCGAAGGGCGCGGAGTCGCGCCGCATGGATCGTTTCGCCCGGGGCCGAGCGCGTTCTCGTCGAATCCGGGGTTGCGCCCCTGGTCGAATTCGATGCCGATCTTCGGGAAACTCAGTGGCGGCAAGACGCCGTTGCTGCCGGAATAGCCGAGGTGACTGCCGGCCGCGCCGCAAACCGCCGGCCCCGGGTTGCTTTCGGCATCGAGGGCAGCGAAGACGAAGCCGTTGTCGCCGACATTGGTGCCTGTCCGGAGAAAGCGGAAGTTGAAATAGGCACGGAAGCCGTTGCCCTGCCAGTTGACCTCGGGCATCCAGGCGCAGCCGAAGAGGGCGGCCCCGGCTACGCCGGAACCCGTGGTGACGTTTTCACGGCCGAGGATCAGCGTCCGGGTGCCGGCGTCGTACTGTACGAGTTCCTGGCCAGGCGCCAAGGCAGGCGAGGAGGGCGCCGCGACGAACGTCGTCGAACCGGGGATGCAGCGGACGATGTCCTGTCCGGGCGCCTGCCCGGAGGCGATCGTGCTGAACACGGCCGGGCCGGTCACGGTCGTGAAGCCGTTTTCGAGGTAGTTGGCCGGATTGCTGCGTTCGCCCGCCGTCGCCCGCGACTGCCCTGGGCCGCGCTGCCCGGCGAACATCAGCACGCCGGCGCAGGGAATTCCGTTTACGGTCGGATTGCCGGTGGCGGCGAATACATGGTCCCGCCAATGGCTGAAATAGTTGAGCGGCGCCTGGCCGTCGCCGTAGCAGGCGTCGTCCGGAATCCGGCCGGCGGCCAGCGTCAGGCCGCCGGCCGCCTGGATCCGGTCGCGCAGGCAGCCGATCATGCGGTCGAGCATCGAATTGATGTCGGTACGGAAAGCGGAAGACTTGCGCAGCGCGCCGAACAGGTCGTCCGGCGTGACGGCGAGGCCGCGGTCGTTGGCGACGATCACGCACCGGTCACCCGGTGGGCAACCGTTGGCGAACAGCATTCCATCGTTCCTCCGTTGAACGTCGCCACCGATCGACAGCGCCAGACGGGTCGAACTCGTATCGACGGCCGTGGCGCCGTTGAAATAGGTGCTCGTCGTGGTGACGGCGCCCGAGGCGTCCCGGAGGGTGGCGACGACGTTCGGATCGAGATACTGGGCGGGATCGTAGCGGCCGCCGCATTGCCGGACGTCGTCCGGGGAGGGGTTCGGCGTGCTGCGGTCCTGCCCGGGCAACGGCGGGCCCGGTGCGACGATGATCGCGATGGGCCGGTCATGGGCCGAGGCGATGACGCTTCTGAGGCTTGGCGACCCATCGGCGACGACGACGTCGATCTCGCCGAGCGCATCCCAGTTCATGGGTACCCGCGAATTCTCGATGTCTTTGTGGCTTGCGGAAACGATGTACCAAAGGCATTCGCCGTGGCCGTCCCGCAGGGGCTCCAGACCCAGCGTCCGCCAAGGGAAACGGCCGATGTAGGTGCCGTTGCCCGCAGTTCCCGTATTGTTCTGCTTCGCGCAGCCCTCGCTGGCACATGGGAGGCCCAGCGCGCCGTTGCGGTTCTGCGATTCGCCGAGGTCCGGCATCGGCAGGTAGCCGTACATCTCGCCGGGACGCCGCTCCCGGTGCTGGAGTGCGTAGCCGAGAAGTGCCTCGCGGGCCTGCGCAAGTGCCTTCTGTGTCTTGTGGTTCCGGTAGGCTTCCAGAGCGGCTGGGGCGAGAGTGCCGACCACGTAAAGGAGGATGCCCGTGGCCACGACGGCGACCAGCGCGACCGCTGCGAGACCTCGATGCCGATGTCGTCCGGGGCGGCGCAGGAGTGTCACGCTCGGACCCTCAGCGGGGCCGGGAAACGGCGATGCGTCCGCTGCCGAGGATGTCGGCCTTTTCCCGGGTGTTGCGGTTGAGCGTTTCGCCGACCCTGAGCGCAGCGGGCGGGTCGTCCCCGGGGGCGACGATCACACGGGACGGGTTGCCGGGCGCGATCGAGGCCGTGACTCCGGTGCCAAGCTCGCGTTCGGTCTGGGGGTGCTGGTTGATCCATACGGTGTTTCGCCCGCTCGAGCGCACCACGACGCCGTCGAGGCTGACGTTCGAGCCCTCGAGCATCTGCGCGGCCTGGATGTTGAGCTGACGTTGCCGCTCCAGGGCGGCCCTGCGTTCCGGAGAGAGGAACAGTCTTCCGAGCGGCTCGGCCGAAGCCTGCCCGGCCGTCCATGCGCCAGCAAGTACGAGCGTCATCACGAAACAAGCGCAGCGACGTCTCATGGCCGCCTTTCCCGGATGGTGACCCAGTCGATCGTGCATTCACCGACCAATTGCACCGGCAGACCCCGTTCTCCGGCCAGGCCGGCCGCGCGCTCGATCGAGCATTCCCTGACGAGGAGATGGGCACGCACGGAGCGGCGCAGATCGTCGAGAAAGCCCAGCAGATCGTTTTCGTGCAGAAGCTGCATGCGCAGCTTCATCGTACTCGCCATGATCTCATGGCTGCCCGCGACGGCGCCACCGGGCAAGATGGCATCTTCGATCGACTTTTGCGGCGCGATTTCGTATTGGACATCGATCAGCCGGCGCGCATTTCTGATGCGGGCGATCTGCTCGACCCAGTCGAGGCGCTCTTCCATGCCGATCACGCCGCGCTCATGCAGTCGCTGGTAGCGGGCGATGCGGTCACGAATATCTTGCTCCTCTTCTTTGGCACGGGCGATCCGTCCCTGGATTTCGCGCTGTTCCGTGAGCAGCCGGCGTTGGGCGCTTTCGGCCTGGCCAACCATCTGTCGGGAAACGATGAAGACGACCGTCGCCGTGATCACCGCGACCGCGAGGAGAAACAGCGGCCAGCGCAAACGCGAAAGGTCGTCGAGCCCGATCTTCATAAGCGCTGAATGACCCTGAGCACGAATCGCGGCGGCTCTGCAGCCGAGGATCCGTCATCGCTGCGGATCGATTTTCCCGATTCCGTCTCGAACGGCAGGCTGATCACCTTGACCTGGACATTCTGGCCGCGGAGCGCGGCGGCGAAGGCTTCGACGGTTTCGAGCTGGCTGCGGTGATCCGCAGCCATGGAAATCGGCAACTGGGCCTGGAGATCGACGATGGCAAAGCTGCCGGCCATGGCGGGCGTGTCGGATGGCTTGGGCGTACCCGCACTGCGCGAGACGGCGGCGGGAGCGTCCTCGTCGGGATGATTGGCGAGGTGCCAGCGCAGCCGGCTGATTTCGACCGCCGGCATCCTGCCCATTGCCACCGAAATGTGCCGGAGCAACGGTTCCGGACCCGGGCTGCGCCTGACGAGGATGCTCTCGCGATCCGTGAGGGCTCGGAGCTCCTCGGTGCTGATGGGGATTTTCGGCAGCCCGTCGAGCATGGCCTCGTAGCGCTGCCGGTTGGCCTCCAAAGTCATTTGCGTCGCGGCGTTGGCGGCGGTGAGTTCGCGGTACTTGGAAGCCTGCGCGCCGGCAAAAACGGCGGCTCCGGCCAGTATCGCCGCGGCGGTCGTCCGCATGCCGAAACGCGCCTGCCAGAGCCGGTAGTAATGGCGATCTTCCGATGGCGCGAATTGCAGCCTGGGCTGCCTTTGCACGAGCAGGAACGAAAGCAGGGTATCGGCCAGGGAGTTCGCCGGCGGATGGCGGATACCAAGCTTTGCGGCGAGGGAGGTGAGATCGACGAGCTCGACCCGACGCTCGGCGGTGTCTTGGCATTGGCCGCGCAGTGCGGCGAAGTGGTCCGGATGGGCAAGGACGAGGGTCTTGAGCGGCGTTTCGCGGTTGATGAGCCTTTGCCCGGCGAGATACTGGTAGACCTTGCCGGTTTCGGCTGCACAAGCCTTTGCCAGATCCTCGCCCTTCTCGATGTTCATCGGCGCGAGCCGCGAGAAGCGCAACTGGCTGCCGTCGAGGAAGGTCTGGCGGAGGCCGGCCCGGCCCAGGGTGACGACGAGCAGATGAGGGCTGTCCCGGTCGAGTCGCAAGGCCAAGGCCGCGATCACCTGCGGCAGCGAAAAGATGCCGACGAGCTGCGCCTGCGTCTGCTTCAGGGTGTTGAGCCAGGGCGCGATCGCCGACTGGCCGGTCAGAGCGGCGAACAGGAACCTTTCGTCGCGCCGCCCTTCCTTCCGCCGCCCCATGGAGATCGCGAGAGTCAAAGGGCTGCCGTAGAAGACCTGCGACAGCTTGCGACGGATGAGCTCGCGCCTGTCCCTGCCTTGCACGTAGGGCAGGTCTTCGCTCTGGAAGGCTTCATCCACGAGGTCGGCGAGCAGATAGAACAGGTCGTCATGGTGAGTTCGCAGGAACTCCTGGAACGCGCTGTATCCATGCGGGCTGGCCACGTACTGCTGCTCGGCGACGACGCCGCCCAAGTGCCAGCGGAAGACCGTCAGGGAGGAGGCATCGAGGAGGAGGACCCGGCGTACCGTCATGGCTGCCTAGATCTTGAGCTTGGAGATCGTGTCGTAGATCGGCCCGAGTACCGACAGCATCACCCAGCCCAGCAGCAGGCCGAGGATCACCGTCATCGCCGGCTCGATCAGCGCCTGTGCCTGGGCGATCGATTCGCGCACGTCGCGCCCGTAGAAGTAACTGACGTTGTTCAGGGCGGCGTCGAGTTCGCCCGTGTTTTCGCCCACGCGCAACATCCGCAGCACCAGCGGCGGGAACAAGCCGGCGTTCTGGAAGGCGACCGTGATGCCCTGCCCCTCGGCGATCATCGCCCCGACCCGCCGGAGGCCCTGCCGGATCACCTCGTTGCCGACGACTCCTTCCGTCGCCCGCAACGAGTCGAGAATGGAGATTCCGGACGCGTACATCATAGCGAACACCGTGGCGAAACGCGCGAGGATGATCTTGCGCAGGATGTTGCCGACCACCGGCAGACGGAGCCGGAGGTCGTCGAAGCGCAAGCGGATTTCCGGCCTCGTGCGGACGAGCAGCGCCAGCCCGCCGGTGGCGAGCAAAGGAAGGCCGAGGATCAGGTACCAGTAGCCGACGAAGATGTCGGAGGCACCGATCAGGATCTTCGTATGCAATGGCAGCTCATGGCCCATGCCCTTGATGAAACCGAGCATCCGCGGTACGAGATAGATCAACATGAAGAACACCACGGCGACGACCACGGAGCCCATGAACGCCGGGTAGGTCACCAGCTTGCGGGTTTGGGCCGCGAGTTCGTCCTGCCATTTGAGCGATTCGACGAGGTTGGCGAGCACCGCCTGGAGGTTGCCGGTGCTTTCGCCCGCCGCGATCAGACTGGTGAAGACGCCGTCGAAGACATGGGGATGCTCGCCCATCGCCTGCGACAGCGTCCGGCCGCCGTCGATGCTCTCGACCATGGCGGCGATGATTTCCCGGAACTGCGGATTCTCGACGCTGTCGCGCAGATCGATGAGCCCGTCCAGGATGGGCACGCCGGCGCGGGTCAGTTGTTCGAGATGGAAACAGAAGTTGATCAACTCCCTGCGTCCGATGCGCCGGCCGCCGAGGACACGGCTTTGGCGCACCGGATTGCCACGGATGAAATCGAGGTTCATGCGCCTGAGCCGCAACTCGAGATCGACGGGATTCATGGCATCCATCCGGCCGAAGACGATGCGGCCGTCAGCGTTCATGGCCTTGTAGGCGTAGAGCGTCACGCCATCCTCTCCGTGAGATCGACGACGCGGGCCACCTCCTCGATCGAGGTCGAGCCGTCGAGCACCCGCCTCAGGCCATCGTCGGCTAGGGTGCGGAAGCCTTTCGCCAGAGCTGCCTTCCTGATTTCCCGTGCCGTGGCGCGGCGGGCGATGAGTTCGTCGATGTCGCCGTCGATGCGGAGGACTTCCATGATCGCCAGCCGTCCGCGATAACCCTGGAAATCGCACTTGTCGCAGCCGCCGGCGCGGTACAGGAGCGGCGGCTGTCCGCCTGCATCGGCGCCGAGCAGGCGTCGCTCGTGGGGCTGTGCGGGGTAGGGCTTGCGGCAATGAGGACATAGTCGTCTGACGAGCCGCTGGGCAATGATGCCAATGATATTGCCGGCCATGATGTCCGGAAGAATACCGATGTCCTGAAGGCGCGGAATGGCGCCGATGGCGGAATTGGTGTGCAGGGTCGAATAGACCTGGTGCCCGGTCATTGCCGCACGAAAGGCCATCTCCGCCGTGTCCGCATCACGGATCTCGCCGACGAGGATGACATCCGGATCCTGGCGCATCATCGAGCGGATGCCGTTGGCGAAATCGAGCTTGGCCGCTTCTGCCACCGATGTCTGGCGGATCATCGCCATCGGATATTCGACCGGATCCTCGAGGGTCATGATGTTCTTCCCCTCTTCGTTGATGTGGTTGAGCACCGAATAGAGGGTGGTCGTCTTGCCGCTGCCCGTGGGGCCGGTCACGAGGATGATGCCTTCAGGGCGGGCGATGATCAATTTCAGCAGTTCGGCCTGGTGCTCGTCCAGTCCGAGCCGGTCGAGGGGGACGATGCCCTTTTGGCGGTCGAGGATGCGCAGGACGATGTTTTCGCCGTGAATCGTCGGCTGGGCGGCGACCCGGAAATCGACTGGGCGCCCGCTGATGTTCAGCGAAATCCGCCCGTCCTGCGGCGCCCTGGTTTCGGCGATGTTCATGCCGCTCATCACCTTGATGCGCACGGCCATGGCGGCCCAGTAGGACTTGTGCAGCGCACGGATCTGCCGGAGGATGCCATCGATCCTGTAGCGGATGCGCAGGAAGCTGGCTTCCGGTTCGAAATGGATGTCCGAGGCCTCGCGCTTGACGGCATCGGTCAGCAGGGCATCGATCAGGCGCACGACCGGCTGGCTGTATTCGTCCATCGATGCCGACAGCGAGCGGTAATCGATCTCGCCGGTCTCGATCTCGTGAAGAATGCCGTCGATCGACAACTCGTGGCCGTAATACTGATCGATTGCGCGTGCGATCTCGGACTCGCCGGCGAGCAGCGTCTCGATCTGGAGATCGTGCGGCACCAGGGCGCGCAGCTTGTCGAGCGCGACGATGTCGTTGATGTCGGCGATGGCGACCGTCAGCCGGCGCTGTTCCGGCGAGTAATCCAGAGGAAGCAGCCGGTGCCGTTTCGCCACTTCCCGCGGAACGAGACGGAGTGCGCCGGGATCGATGATCGCGCGTCCGAGATCCACGGATTTCTGTCCCAGGGATTCGCCCAGGGCGTCCCGGAGCGTCGCCTCGGAGACGAACCCGAGCGAGACGAGCAACCTGCCGACCGGCTGGTTCAGCTTCATTTGCTCCAGCAGCGCGATGCGCAACTGGTCCTCGCTGATGACTCCCTGTGAGATCAGGATTTGACCGATCGGCCTGCGGTGGGCGTTGGGAGCATTCATGAGTGCAGTTTCAGGTTGTGTGCCGCGCCTGACGGATCAGCGCGACAGCTCGCGCAGTCGCGCGATCACATGGTTCCGGTCGAAATTCGCCGGCCGGCGCTCCGAAGCCCCCAAAGCCCGCTCATAGTACTGCCTTGCCAATTTGTCCTGACGAAGATGATCCAGGCTCACGGCCAGGTTGAAGGCATAGTCGGGGTTGTCGCTGTCCAGGCTGAATGCCTTGAAGTAGGCGGACTGTGCCTCGCTCCATCTGCCTTGGGCGGCATAGAGGTTGCCAAGCGCAAAATTGAGGAGGGGGACGTCCGGCTGCGAGGCGAGCAGGTTCCGCAGCCTGCTTTCGCTGGCGATTGGGTCCGCGTCGCTGCGGAGAGCGATCAGATTGGCGTTGGCAATCGCGTCACGTGGATCGAGTTCAAGGACCCGGCTGTAGATGGCTTGCGCCTGATCGATCCTGCCTTCACGCAGGCTGATGGCAGCGAGGCCATGGAGCGCCTCGACGCTTCGCGGGTCCCGTTCGATCAGCTGCAAGTAGGCCTCCTTGGCCCTCGCGTCATCTCCCGCCTGAAGCAATGCGTACGCGTCGGCAGCCAGAGGTTGCACGGTGGTTCGCGTTTTCGTTATCCGTATCGGTGATGTTTCGGGATCAGAGGGTGCGGGTGGTCTGGCCGAAGCGGTAAGTGATGCTTCGGCGGCGCGCTTGGCGGTCGTTCCTTGGCCATCCTTGAGGGAGCGCTGCGCCGGCGTCGGCTGATTCGGCCTGGTGGTGGTTGCCGTCGCTGCCGGCGCGCCGGCAGCGGGCGTCGATGTTTGGCCAATGATCGTCGACTGGGTGGGCGGCGGTGAAAGTGCGATGCCCTCGACGGGACGCAGCTGCAGCCAAAGATGGATTCCAAGCGCCGCGGCAGCGATGATGGAAAAGGACAGCACGGCGAGGAGGAAAGAATTGCGCGATGCCCCCGATCCTTTTGCTGCGAACGCATTGCGCGCCGCTTCCTGGGCGGCGCGGGCATCGGCTGAAACATTGGTTGCCGAAGGGGGTCTTCCACGGCTGGACGATTCCTGCGCAGATGAGTCGGTTCCGCCCACTGCTGGCGTCGCCGTGGTCGTGGCGGGTCGTCCGGGCGCCGGGTTTCTGTCCTCGCCGGTGAATCCCCCTTCGTCCAGCGGCGATGCGACATCCTCGCTGCGGTTAGTTTCGGGCCGGCTCTGATCCCGTGGGCCGGCCAATCGCGGCGCGCGGGGATCGGCAGCCGCCGGTTCGAGCGACAAGGGTGATGGCTGCGGAGCATGCCCGGACGGCTGGCCACGTTTCTTGGCCAGCTCGGCGCGCTTCAGGGCCTCGATCAACAGGCTCACTGGGCGGGTCCTCCCGGGCCCAGACGCTTGTTGGGGCCGAGGGTATCCTCGAAAAAGTCCCGGCCAGGCAGTTTGCCCCGGAACGAGGAATAGTCGCCCTCGACGCTGGCATCCTTGATGATGGTCGGTCGCAGGAACACTACGAGTTCGGTCTTGCGCCGCGTGTCGTCGCGGTTCTGGAACAGGTTGCCGATCACGGGAATGCGGGAGATCGCGGGAACCGCCGCATCATTGTTCTCCAGGCCATCCTCCATGAGGCCGCCCATCACGGCAATGTTGCCGTTGTCGACACGGATCATGGATTCCATTTCGCGGGTGCGGATGACCGGAATGCTGCTGGTGATACCAGCGAGAGCCGGGTTCGGATCCTGGACTTCACCGAACTTGCGCGAAATGCTGGGGCGGATGTTCAGCAGCACGCTGTCGTCGTCACTGATCTGCGGTGTGACATTCATGACCAGTCCGACCGGCACGGAGTTCAGCGTCGAGGTGTATGTCGTCGTTGTCCCGACGTTCGCGGTGGTCGTGGTGTCGGCCTTGATCGTGAAATACACGAGATTGTCGACGACCTTGAGAACGGCGGTCTGGTTGTTCATGACCGAAAGCTTCGGGCTCGACAGCACTTTGACCGTGCCGAAGCTGTCGAGAAGCCTGACGGCCGCCGTGATGCTGCCCAGACGTGATGCGGTGTTGGTGTATGCCAGTTGAAGAATGTTCGCGCCGACGGCGGAGCCGGTCTGAGTGATCGTGAAGCCGGCCCGGCCAAGGGGGGCGAGCCGCCAGTCGATGCCCTGCTGATAGTTGTCCGAGAGCGAAACCTCGGCAATGGTGGCCTCGATGAGGACTTGCCGGCGAGCCGAGGCGACGACGTGGCTGAGAAATTCCTGGACTTTCTCGTGCTGTCGCGAGGTCGCACGCACTGTCACGATCCCTGCTTCGGGATTGACGATGACAGAGGCGGCCTCCCGGAAGGTGGTGCGTTTGACGGTCGTGATCCCCGACTGCTGCAGCATGGCTGGATTCGGGCTCCCGGCGATTCCGAGCGTCGCGGTTGTGCTTGTTCCGCGTCCTGTCACCGGAGGCTGGCCCGTGCCCGTCGTCGCCTGCTGATCGGCCCGCTCGATGATGGTTTCGGATGATCCTTCGGGCAGGATCTTGTCGGTTTCCCTCAGGATATCCTTGATGTTCTTTTCCAGGGTTTCCCAGAAATGGTGCTGAACCTTGTTCTCGATCCGGGTCTGGGAGTTGTTGCCGCCCGACACCGCCCCCGGCCCGGCGGTTCCGCTGGCGCCAGGCCCGGTCGAGGCGACCTGGGTCGTGACCGTGACCGATCCGGTCGTGTCCCGGGACATGTTGACGTAATCGACCTTGTAGGTGCGCAGATAGGGCGAGTCGGGCATCACTATCAGGTTCGGGCCATCCATTTCCCAGCGCATGTCGACCTGTTTCCCGATCCGGTTCAACAGTTGGGGGAGCGTCTGATCTATCGCATTGAGCGTCACGGTTCCCGAGATTCCGGGATGGATATCGACATTGATTTTTGCGTCGCGGGCCAGGGCGAAAAGGAGGTCTTGGACGCGGACATTGTTGACGACGACGCTGTAGGTTTCCGTTTTCGCTGCCGATTTCGGCGGGCTGAGCGCGACCGTGTTGCGGACCGGGTGAGGAATGTCGGTCGTCGAGGCTGGTGAAGTCGGTGACTCCAGGTGGCCTGCTGACGGGGGCGCGACCGGGGCAGTCGTACAAGCCGCGGCCAGCAGTGCAACGAGCAATCCTGATGTCAGTCTCGGCGTCATCGCGATGTCGGCTTTGTTGGTAAGGGATTGATGGCAACGAACAATTGGGGGAGAGCCTTCAGTCATTTGCATCTTACATAGAAAAATTCTCCTATGTTCTTGATTTGTCTGGCTTGATCTTTGCAATAACGACGATTTTGGTTTTCACTTTAACCGTATGACCTGTCGAGGAAAGGGCTTGGCGGCTCGCAGTTCTGGCGGCAGGGCCGATATCCCCCGCAAAGCGGCTTCCTGACTTTCGAAATCCCCGTAGATGACGCCAAGGCGTTTCTCGCTGCCCAGGTCTGCCAGGTAAAGGCCGGCTCGGTCCGGATCGAGAAGCCGGTCCGCCTTGGCCAGATACTGGATCACGAAGGGTACGTCGGCCGTCGTTGCGGTCGCGAGCTGGATGAACCAGCGTTCGGGGGAGGTCTGGGCGATCCATTGACGGGTTTCGGCCAGGCGTGCGTTGATGACGGATCCGAATTCCCGATCGTTCGGCGATCCGGGTAACTCGAGTGTCCCCGCGCCTACCGGCCGGGGAAGGGCTTTCAAGTCTGCCCGGGCGTCATGGGCTAACGAGGCTGAGGATGCCGTTTCGTCGCGCACGCTGTCCTGCTGCGGTGCTGCGTCGCCGGGGGGGGTGGTGCGTAAGGCCGATTCAGGTACGGGAATGCCGTCTTTTTGTCGTGACGGAAGCACCAGCAGCAACGACGTCGCGATCAACCCGGCAATGGCGAAACCCCCGGCAATGAACACGGAGACGTATTTTTTTTTGCCGGTGGCGTCATAGAGGGCATCGCGGATGGCTATGCGAGCCTCCCGTGGCGTCACCCGATGAGATCCTTCGGCAAAAGCGGCCAGGAGCGCCTTGTCGGCGAGAATGTTGATCCGGCGGGTCAGCCCGCGGGATGCGCGGCTGATCATTCCGACGGCGCGTGCCGAAAACACATCGGGGCCGCGGTAGCCGGCGGTGCGCATCCTGAAGTCGATGTAGCTGGCGACCTCGTCCCGGGTCAAGGGTGCGAGCGTGAAGTGGTGCGTGATGCGCTCCCTGAGCTGCCTCATGTCCGGTTTTGCCAGCATCTGATCGAGCTCGGGCTGTCCGAACAGCACGATATGAAGGAGCTTGTGGCGGCTGGTTTCGAGATTCGACAGCAGGCGTATTTGCTCGAGCGTCTCGGCCGGCATCGCGTGTGCTTCGTCGATGAGGACGACGACCTGCCGACCATCGGCATGCAGCGCGATGAGCTTTTCCTGGAGGCTCCGGATGATTGCACTCGTGCGCACGTCTCCTTCGAAACGAAGCCCAAGTTCCTCGACGATGGCGGAGGCGATGTCATCTCGGGACAATGCCGGGTTTGCCAGATAGACGGGGATGACCTGTGCGGGCAGCCGCTCTGTCAGCATTCTGCAAAGCATCGTCTTGCCGCTGCCGACCTCTCCGGTGACCTTGACGATTCCCTGATCGTGGAGGATTGCGTATGCCAGCGCATCCAGCGTCGAGCCGCGGTTCGCCCCGGAGAAAAAGAACTCCGTGTGGGGCGTGATGCGGAAAGGCGGCTCGTCGAGACCGAAATGTTCCAGGTACACGTTCTATGGTTCCTCGTCTTGACCTCGAGCACCCCGGTCCCTGCTGAGAATGTCTATGCGGTTATAGAGGGTGGTGCGGTTGAGGCCAAGCAGCCGCGCGGCTTGACTGATGTTGTTCTTTGCCAGCTGCTGCGCTGCCTTGATGTAAGCGTGTTCCCATTGCCGGAGGATTTGGTCCAGATCGAAATGTGGGCTTTCGCGCAATTGACGCAACGCCAGAGTGGCGATCTGTGCCTCGGACATGGGAAAGGCGAGCTCGGCAGATTCCCGTGGTAGCTCTGCGTCCAGCTCCGTGTTCAGTTCGGCCAGTCCCACCGGCTTACCATCGTGTTTGGCAAGCAGGCGGATCACGATGTTGCGCAGCTCGCGTACGTTTCCGGGGAAATGGTATTCGGCCCAGCGCGCTTTGGCTTCGGGGGTAAAAACAAGGGCATGGTCGCGTCCTGGTCCGGCATGGCGACGGCTGAAATGTTCCAGCAAGCGGAAACGGTCTTGGCCCATTTCACGGAGCGGTGGCACGTCGATCGTGAGCACGGAAAGGCGATGATAGAGGTCGGCGCGGAACCGCCCTTCCCGGATTTCGCGCTTCAGGTCGCGGTTGGTCGCCGCGATGATGCGGGCTTGCGACAGGCGCGGACGGGTTTCGCCGACGCGCTGGAACTGTCCGTTTTCCAATACGCGCAAGAGCTTCGGCTGGAGATCCAGGGGAAGCTCGCCGATTTCATCCAGAAACAGCGTTCCGTCGGCCGCTTCCTCGAAGTAACCGGGGAGTGCGCCGACCGCACCGGTGAACGCGCCCTTGGCGTGGCCGAACAATGTTGGCTCCACCAGATTCGGCGGGATGGCGGCACAGTTCAAGGCTAGAAACGGGAAGGACTTTCTGTCCGACAGGCGATGCAGGGCGTTGGCCACGAGTTCCTTGCCGCTTCCCGACTCTCCTTCGATGAGTACCGGGTAGGGGGAGTTGGCGTATTGCCGTATCCGGGAGCGAAGCTTTTCCATCGGCGGGCTGCTGCCGACGAGCTCGATTTCCGCTGCATCGGGCTCGGCGCCATAGGTGAGCAGGCTGTGTAGCGAGTTGCGCAGCATGTCCGGATCCACCGGCTTGGCGATGAAATCCACCGCTCCCAGCGTGCGCGCATGGCGCGCATTGGCTTCGTCGCTTTGGCCCGAGAGGATGACGATCTGGATTCCCGGTCCGAGCGCCAGGAGTTCCGTGATCAGTGCAAACCCTTCGTTGGGCTTGTGTGGCGTGGGTGGCAGCCCGAGATCGACGAGCGCGATTTCCGGCAATGGCCTGACCTGTCTCGCTTTCGCAAGGGCTTCCGGGCGGGTCGTCGCGGACAGCACTTCGAAGTCCCGACGCAGGACGTACGCCAGGGTATCCGAGATCAGCGGATCGTCATCGACGAGCAGGAGTTTCGGTTTTTCCTCGATGTCGGGCATGTCGGCGCGTTCGTTCGTCAAGGTCCGGCGCCCGCGCACCTTCTCTGATGGCTGCGGTCAGTCGCTCGGCGACAAACCATTATGATCGCATGGCCCAGAGAAGGGAGTGATTCCTTGTTTGATAGAATTCGTCAACTTTCAAGTGCAGCCTTAAGCATGCCTCTTACGCTCCTGACCGATCCTCTCGTCGAGCTCGTTGATGTGGGTTTTTCCTACAATCAGCGGCCGGTGCTTCGCGGCATCAACATGGCGATTCCAAGAGGACGGATAGTGGCCATCATGGGTATCTCCGGTGGCGGCAAGACCACGACGCTGCGTCTGATCGGTGGCCAGTTGAGGGCAACGTCCGGTGTGGTGCGCGTGGCCGGGCAGGACGTCGGCTCGCTGTCCGGGCGGGCGCTATATGCGATGCGCCGCCGGATGGGGATGCTGTTTCAGTTCGGGGCGCTCTTTACCGACATGTCCGTGTTCGACAATGTGGCCTTCCAGATGCGCGAACATACCGACCTGCCGGCGGACATGATCCATGACTTGGTGATGATGAAGCTCCACGCCGTCGGCTTGCGGGGCGTCGCCCATTTGATGCCCTCGGAACTTTCGGGCGGCATGGCCCGGCGGGTGGCGCTGGCGCGGGCGATCGCGCTCGATCCGATGTTGATCATGTACGACGAGCCTTTTGCCGGCCTCGACCCGATTTCATTGTCAATCATCGGCGAACTCATCCGCAGCCTCAACGACGCCCTCGGCGCCAGTTCGATCATCGTCACGCATGATGTCCAAGAGTCCCTGAAGATCGTCGATTACGTCTATTTCGTCTCGGAAGGCCGCATCGTCGCCGAAGGAACGCCAGACGACATACGCCGTTCCGAGGCGCCGTACGTCCATCAGTTCGTCTGGGGCGAGGCCGACGGTCCGGTTGCCTTTCATTACCCGGCCCGTCCTTATCGTCAGGATATGGAAGCGGTGGCTCATGCCTGAGCGAATCGCAAACGCCCTACGCTGGCTGGGCAGGGGGGTGAACGACCGCATCTGGCGTTTGGGTTTCGCCAGCCGCTTTCTCGCGCTGACACTCCTTTATTCGGGAACCTCGCTGCGCCGCTTTTTCCTCACCGTCCGGGAAATCTATTTCACCGGCGTGCTCTCCCTGATCATCATTCTGGTGTCAGGACTGTTCGTAGGCATGGTGCTGGGACTGCAGGGGTATGACACGCTCCAGCGTTATGGCTCTTCTGAAGCCTTGGGCATTCTCGTTGCCCTTTCCCTCGTGCGTGAGCTCGGTCCTGTCGTGTCGGCGTTGCTTTTCGCGAGTCGCGCCGGTTCGGCGATCACGGCGGAGATCGGCCTGATGAAGGCGACCGAACAGCTCTCCGCGATGGAGATGATGGCGGTCAATCCGATTGCCCGCGTCGTCGCGCCGCGCTTCTGGGCTGGCGTGATTTCCATGCCGCTCCTCGCTGCACTCTTCTCGGCGATGGGAGTCCTGGGAGGCTATCTCGTCGGTGTGCGACTGATCGGTGTGGACGAGGGCTCGTTCTGGTCCCAGATGCAGGCGTCGGTGGATTTCCGCGAAGACATCATGAATGGCGTCATCAAGAGTTTCGTTTTCGGGATCATCGTCAGCTGGATCGCGGTGTTCGAAGGATACGATGCCGAACCCACGGCAGAGGGCGTTTCCGGAGCGACGACCCGGACGGTGGTGACTTCTTCGCTCGCGATTCTCGCCGCAGATTTCATACTCACCGCATTCATGTTCAGGGGTGCCTGATGAACCGCTTGACACTCGACCTCTGGGTCGGCTTTTTCGTTGCCGTCGGGCTTGCGTCTTTGCTCTTTCTCGCGCTCAAGGTCGGCAATCTGAGCAGTTCGGCCATGGGCGACACGTATCGGCTCGAAGCTAGGTTTGATAACATTGGCGGGCTCAAGGTGCGTGCGCCGATCAAGAGCGCCGGCGTCGTCGTCGGCCGGGTCGCCGAAATCCGTTTCGACCCGGAAAACTATGTCGCGGTCGTCGTCATGCAGGTCGACAGCCGCTACCGCTTCCCCGTCGATACTTTTGCCACGATCCTGACCTCCGGCTTGCTCGGTGAGCAGTACGTCGGCTTCGAGGTTGGCGGTGAGACGGAAATGCTCAAGAATGGCGACGTCATCAAGAAGACCCAGTCCGCGGTCGTTCTCGAGAAGCTGATCGGGCAATTCCTGTTCAGCAAGGCTGCCGAAGGTTCGGACAAGCAATGAATTTGGTGGCAACTGCAACGATGACGGGTATCAGACAGGTTGGTGGCGGCACTGCCGCATGCCGCTGCGGACTGCTGGTGATGATGATCGCGGCATGGCTCGCCGCCGGTTGTGCGACGACGACGAACCGGGATCCGCTGGAAAGCTTCAACCGTTCTGTCTTCGCGTTCAACGAGGGGCTGGATAAAGCGCTGATCAAGCCGGTTGCCAAGGGCTACGAGGCCTTGTTGCCTGGTTTCGTGCGCACCGGCGTCAGCAACTTCTTCGGCAATGTTGCCGACGTGCTCACCGGTTTGAACAACCTCCTCCAAGGTAAGCCGGCAGAAGCGGTGAACGATGCGGCGAGGGTGATCTTCAATTCAAGCTTCGGAATTTTCGGATTCTTCGATGTCGCTACGGAGATGGGGCTGGAGAAGCATGAGGAGGATTTCGGTCAGACCCTCGGTCGCTGGGGGGTGGAACCGGGTGCTTATCTCGTCGTGCCCGTGTTCGGACCGCGAAACGTTCGGGATGCGGTCGGGTTGGTGGTCGACCTTGCTGCGGATCCGGTCGGAAATCTCGACGATGTCGCGCTGCGGAATTCACTGGCCGCTTTGCGCCTTGTCAGCGACCGGGCAGCCATCCTGCCGGCCGACAAGATCATTGAGGAGGCGGCGATCGACAAGTACGCGTATATTCGTGACGCATATTCACAGCGTCGCCTCAATCAAGTTTTCGATGGTCGCCCGCCTCGGGAACCAGAAGAGGAATGATCGGTCTAGGGATACGTTGCCGTCGAAGGATCTGACATGAAATACCTATTGAACCTGTTGGCCCTGTTGGGATCCCTTGCCATCGCCGGAATCACTCACGCGCAGGAAATGGCGCCTGATGTGCTGGTGCGAACCGTGACCGACGAGGTCCTCGACATCGTTCGCAAGGACAAGGACATTCAGGCGGGAAGCACGCGCAAGGCTGTCGAACTGGCCGAGGCGAAGGTTCTGCCGCATTTCGACTTCGTCCGCATGACCCGTCTTGCCATGGGTAAAGACTGGCGACAGGCGACACCGGCCCAGCAGAAGGCGCTGGTCGACGAGTTTCGCACTTTGCTCGTCCGCACCTATTCGAAGGCGCTGACCGAATACCGCAATCAGACGATCGAGGTCAAGCCGGCGAAGATGCAGTCGGGAGATACCGAGGTCATCGTGCGCAGCGTCGTCATCCAGCCGGGTGCCAAGCCGGTCCAGATCGACTACAGCCTGCAGAAAGGCGACCAAGGCTGGAAGGTCTATGACATTTCGGTCGCCGGCGTGAGCCTGGTGACGAATTACCGAAGCTCCTTTGCACAAGAGGTCAGCTCGGGCGGCATCGAGGGGTTGCTGGCCTCGTTGCGAGCAAAGAACAAGGGGAGTTGAGTCGGAGTGGGGCGATCCTCATGATACGGGTCGAAGGAGACCGGCTATGCGTGTCCGGCCCCATGCTCATGGGATCGGCAGCGCAGCTGAAGACGGCGGGCGTTGGCCTGCTTACCGATGGCGTCGGCCGGATCGACCTTTCCGGTGTCACTGAGGCCGACTCGTCGGCAGTCGCGCTACTCCTCGCCTGGGTGCGCGCCGCGCAAGAGCAGGGGCGGCCGGTGACCATCATCAATCCACCGGAGAGCATTCGTTCGCTGGCCGCACTTTACGGCGTGGCCGAACTCTTGCCTCTGGCGTGATCTGATTTTTCCATGGACAAACTGCTGATCGAGGGCGGTGTTCCGCTCAGGGGCGAAGTCACCATCTCGGGTGCAAAAAACGCCGCATTACCCTTATTGACCGCGGCCCTGCTGACTCGCGAGCCCGTGACCTTCACCAATCTTCCGGCGCTCAACGACGTCGGAACGATGCTTAAGCTCCTGGCGCAAATGGGCGTCAGGGTCACGCGCGAGGCTGCCGATGCCGTGACGCTCGATGCGTCCGCGCTCGACAACCCGATCGCGCCCTACGAACTCGTCAAGACCATGCGCGCCTCGATCCTGGTGCTCGGGCCTCTGGTGGCGCGGGCCGGCGAGGCTCGCGTATCGCTCCCGGGAGGCTGCGCGATCGGCGCCCGGCCTGTCGATCAGCACATCAAGGGGCTACAGGCGATGGGTGCGGAAATCTCGGTCGAGCACGGCTATGTCCGTGCGCGTTCGCCCCGTCTTAGGGGGGCGCGCCTGTTTAC
This sequence comes from uncultured Rhodocyclaceae bacterium, assembly GCA_964530115.1. Classification (GTDB taxonomy): domain Bacteria; phylum Pseudomonadota; class Gammaproteobacteria; order Burkholderiales; family Rhodocyclaceae; genus Fen-999. The sequence continues at coordinate 43,331 of CAZGYD010000058.1, forward strand.
CGACATGGTGACCGTCACGGGAACCGAGAACCTCATGATGGCCGCCTGCCTGGCCAGCGGCGAGACGGTCATCGAAAATGCGGCACGCGAACCGGAAGTCGTCGACCTGGCCAAATGCCTGACCGCGATGGGGGCGCGCATCTCCGGCGCGGGCACCGACGTGATCAGGATCCAGGGGGTGGACCGGCTGCATGGCGCTGTCCATCGCATCATGCCGGACCGCATCGAGACCGGAACATACCTTTGCGCCGCAGCGGCGACCGGCGGTGAGATTCGCCTGACCGGCACTTCTTCCTCCTGCCTCGACGTGGTCATCGACAAACTCATGGATACCGGCTGCGAAATCGGCATCGAGCGGGACGCCATCACGCTCAAGGCGCCGCCGAGACTGACGGCCGTGTCGATCCGCACCGCGCCCTATCCAGCGTTCCCGACCGACATGCAGGCGCAGTTCATGGCCATCAACGCGATCGCCGAGGGTACGGCGGTGATCCGTGAGACCATTTTCGAAAACCGCTTCATGCATGCGGTCGAACTCATTCGTTTGGGGGCCGACATCAAGATCGATGGCAACACGGCTTTCGTCACGGGCGTTGCCCGACTTGAGGGCGCGACCGTCATGGCCACCGACCTGCGTGCGTCGGCAAGTCTGGTGATCGCTGGGCTCGCCGCCCAAGGGGAAACGCTCGTCGATCGCATCTATCATCTCGACCGGGGCTATGAACGCTTGGAGCAGAAGCTGTCGGCGCTGGGCGCGCGCGTTCGCCGGGTAAAATAGCCGCATGGACGGCTTCAGCGGCATTACCGTCGCCCTCTCCAAGGGCCGCATCTTCGAGGAAACGTTGCCCCTGCTCGGGGCCGCGGGCATCGTTCCGGACGAGGATCCGGAAAAGTCGCGCCGGCTCATCATCGGCACCAACCGGGCCGACGTCCGCGTTGTCGTCGTGCGCGCCTCCGATGTGCCGACCTATGTCCAGTATGGCGCGGCCGATCTCGGTGTCGCCGGCAAGGACGTGCTGCTCGAGCATGGCGGCGCCGGCCTGTATCAACCGGTGGATCTGAATATCGCCAGATGCCGGATGTGCGTGGCCGTGCCGGCGGGTTTCGATTATGGTGCCGCGGTTCGCCGCGGCGCCCGGCTACGCGTGGCGACCAAGTATATCCAGACGGCGCGGGAGCATTTCGCGGCCAAGGGCGTGCATGTCGACCTGATCAAGCTGTATGGCTCCATGGAATTGGCACCCCTGGCGGGTTTGGCCGATGCGATCGTCGATCTGGTCTCCAGCGGCGGTACGCTGAAGGCGAACAATCTGGTCGAAGTGGAAGAAATTGCGACCATTTCCTCTCGCCTGGTCGTCAACCAGGCCAGCCTGAAAATGAAGCGGGCGCTATTGCAGCCCGTCATCGATGCCATTGCCGGAGCCGTGAAATGACCGCGCCCACGATTCGCCGACTCTCCAGCCGGGATCCCGAGTTCCTGTCCATTCTCGAGGCGTTGCTCCATTTCGACGACACCACCGACGAGGCGATCGAAAAGACGGTCGCCGAGGTGCTGGCGAACGTCAGGACGCTTGGCGATCCCGCCGTGCTTGATTACACGCGCCGCTTCGACCGGTTGGATGCTTCGACGATGGCCGAGCTGGAACTGTCACCCGAGGTCCTGAAATCGGCCTTCGGGGGCCTTCCGGCGCTCCAGAGTCAGGCGCTGCGGGACGCCGCGGCGCGCATCCGCGATTATCACGAGCGGCAGCGGCTGGAATCTTGGGAATATACCGAGGCCGACGGCACGCGGCTCGGCCAGAAGGTGACTCCGCTCGATCGCGTCGGCCTCTATGTTCCCGGTGGCAAGGCGGCCTACCCGAGTTCGGTACTGATGAACGCGATTCCCGCGAAGGTGGCTGGTGTGCGGGAACTGATCATGGTGGTACCTACGCCGGGCGGCCACAGGAACGAGCTGGTGCTGGCCGCCGCGCATCTGGCCGGCGTCGACCGGGTGTTCACCATCGGTGGTGCCCAGGCGGTCGCCGCACTCGCGTATGGCACGCAGACGATTCCCCAAGTCGACAAGATCGTCGGGCCCGGCAACGCCTATGTCGCCAGCGCCAAGCGGCGCGTGTTCGGTACGGTCGGCATCGACATGGTCGCGGGTCCGTCCGAGGTTCTGGTCATCGCCGACGGTACCGGTGATCCCGACTGGACGGCCATCGATCTCTTCGCCCAGGCTGAGCACGATGAACTTGCCCAGGCAATCCTGCTTTGTCCTGATGCCGGCTTCCTCGACCGCGTCGCAGCGAGCATCGACCGCCTGCTGCCGACCATGCCGCGCAAGGAGGTCATCGCTGCCTCGATCGGCAATCGCGGCGCATTGATCCATGTCACCGACCTCGACGAGGCCTGCGTCATCGCCAACCGCATCGCTCCCGAGCACCTGGAGCTTTCCGTGGCCGAACCGCGGGCATTGATCGAGAAGATCCGCCATGCCGGGGCGATCTTCATGGGTCACTACACGTCGGAATCGCTCGGCGACTACTGTGCCGGCCCGAACCATGTGCTGCCGACGGCGCGCAGCGCGCGTTTTTCGAGCCCGCTTGGCGTTTATGACTTCCAGAAGCGGTCGAGCATCATCGAGGTTTCCGGGGCCGGCGCCCGCCGGCTCGGTCCGATTGCTTCGACATTGGCGCACGGCGAAGGACTTACGGCCCATGCCCGCGCAGCGGAACTGCGGCTCAAGGGTTGAGGATTTCCTTCAGTGCCGCCACAAGCGTCCCGCATTGTTCATCGGTGCCGACGCTGATACGCAGGAACTGCTCGATGCGCGGCTGCCGGAAATGGCGGACGATGATGCCGCGCGACCGCAGCGCCTGCGCCAAGGCTCCCGCATCGCGTCCGGGGTGCCGGGCGAAGACGAAGTTCGCGCTCGAAGGCAGCACTTCGAAACCGAGCATGGCCAGTTCGCTGGCGAGCGTCCGGCGGCTGCGCATCACCGCCTGGCGGGTGCGCTCGAACCATTCCCGGTCTTCGAGTGCGGCCGTCGCACCGGCGAGTGCGACGCGGTCGAGCGGGTAGGAATTGAAGCTGTTCTTGACCCGGTCCAGTCCCTCGATGAGCTTTTCGTCACCGACGGCGAAACCGACCCGCAGGCCCGCGAGCGAGCGGGACTTCGAAAACGTCTGCACCACGAGCAAGTTTGGATACCTGTCGACCAGGGTAACTGCCGATTCCGCGCCGAAGTCGATGTAGGCCTCGTCGACGACGACGACCGATCCCGGGTTGCCGGCCACGATTTTCTCGATGGCGGAGAGCGGCAGGGCGAGCCCCGTCGGCGCGTTCGGGTTCGGGAAGATGATGCCGCCGTTGGGTCTCAGGTAATCCTCGGCCCGGATCTCGAAGTGGTCGCCCAGGGGCACGCAAACATGGGCGATGCCGTAGAGCTGGCAATAGACCGGATAGAAGCTATAGGTGACATCCGGGAAGAGTACCGGCCTTTCGTGCTTGAGCAGGGCGAGAAAGGCGTGGGCGAGAACCTCGTCTGAGCCGTTGCCGACGAAGACCTGGGCCGGCGAGACGTTGCCGAACCAGGCGGCGATCGCGGCCTTGAGCCGGGAGCCCTCGGGATCCGGATAGAGCCTGAGATCGTCGCCAATCTGGCGGCGCATGGCCTCGACGGACCGGGGCGAAGGGCCATACGGGTTTTCGTTGGTGTTGAGCTTGACCAGATTGGGCAGCTTCGGCTGTTCGCCCGGCACGTAAGGCGTCAGCGAGCGGGCGGTGTCACTCCAGTAACGGCTCATCGGGATCGAGGCATGGCTGTCGATGCGGTGCGAGATGGTATCATGGCCACCATCACGAACCCTTGATGCACGCCCCGATGCGCAGCGCAGAAGTCCAACGCGACACGCTGGAAACCCAGGTTCGCGTCCGTTTGTCCCTCGATGGCGAGGGCCGGTCGAAGCTCGCCACCGGCGTCGGTTTCTTCGATCACATGCTCGACCAGATCGCCCGTCACGGCCTCATCGATCTGGAAATCGAGGCCAGGGGCGATCTGCACATCGACGCGCATCACACCGTCGAGGACGTCGGCATCACGCTCGGTCAGGCGCTGGCGAAGGCCGTCGGCGACAAGAAGGGCATCCGCCGCTATGGTCACGCCTACGTCCCGCTCGACGAAGCGCTCTCCCGCGTGGTGGTCGACCTCTCCGGACGACCAGGGCTCTTCTTCGACGTCCCCTTCGTTCGTGGCACGATCGGCGACTTCGATGTCGACCTGGTGCGCGAGTTCTTTCAGGGACTCGTGAATCACGCCGGCATCACTGTCCATGTCGACTGCCTGCGCGGCGACAACGCCCATCATCAGGCAGAAACCGTCTTCAAGGCTTTCGGCCGCGCGCTGCGCATGGCGATCGAGCCCGACCCCCGCGCGAGCGGCATCCCGTCGACCAAGGGGATGCTCTGAAGCCATCATGAGCGGCAACCGGGTCGTTGCGGTCGTCGATTACGGCATGGGCAACCTGCGCTCGGTGGCCAAGGCCATCGAGCACGTTGCGGAAGATGCACGGGTTCTGGTTACTTCGGACGCGGCGGCGGTCGCGTCGGCCGATCGCGTCGTCGTTCCCGGGCAGGGAGCGATGCCGGACTGCATGCGCGAGCTTGCCGCCCGCGGTTTGCGCGAGGCGGTGATCCAGGCCGCCCGCGACAAGCCTTTCCTTGGCATCTGCATCGGCCTGCAGATGCTCTTCGGGCACAGCGAGGAAGGCGATGTCGCCGGACTCGGCATCCTGCCGGGCCGGGTTCGTCGCTTCCCGCCCGAGGCGACGGTCGCCCAAGGGCTCAAGGTGCCGCACATGGGCTGGAACCAAGTGGATCAGGCGATCGCGCATCCGCTGTGGCAAGGCATTCCGGACGGGTCACGCTTCTATTTCGTGCACAGCTATTACGTTGAGCCGGCGGAACCTTCGGTCATCGCCGGCTCGACACACTACGGCATCCCCTTTACCAGTGCGGTGGCGCGCGCTAACATCTTCGCGGTCCAGTTCCATCCGGAAAAAAGCGCTCGCCACGGCCTGCAACTCCTCGCCAACTTCATGCGCTGGCAACCCTGACTCTTCCCTTCTCCGGCTGGCGTCTTACCACGACTGAGTTTCCACGACCACTATGCTGCTGATTCCCGCGATCGACCTGAAGGACGGGCATTGCGTGCGCCTCAAGCAGGGCGCGATGGACGATGCCACGGTGTTCTCGGAACATCCCGCGGCCATGGCGCGTCACTGGATCGAACAGGGGGCGCGTCGGCTGCATCTCGTGGACCTCAACGGCGCCTTTGCCGGCAAGCCGAAGAACGAGCAGGCGATCAAGGCCATTCTGAAAGAGGTCGGCGATGAGATTCCCGTCCAGCTCGGCGGTGGCATCCGCGATCTCGACACGATCGAGCGCTGCCTCGACGACGGTGTCAGCTATGTCATCATCGGTACGGCGGCGGTTAAGAACCCGGGCTTCCTTCACGACGCCTGTACTGCTTTCCCCGGCCACATCATCGTTGGTCTCGACGCGCGTGACGGCAAGGTCGCCGTCGATGGCTGGTCGAAGATGACCGGCCATGACGTCATCGACCTGGCCAGGAAGTTCGAGGACTACGGCGTCGAGGCCGTCATCTACACCGACATCGGCCGCGATGGCATGATGAGCGGCGTGAACATCGAGGCGACGGTGAAGCTCGCCCAGGCGTTGCGGATCCCCGTGATCGCCTCGGGCGGCATCGCCAGCATCGCCGACGTCCGCTCGCTGTGCCAGGTGCAGGACGAAGGCATCATGGGCGCCATCACTGGCCGGGCGATCTACGAAGGCAAGCTCGACTTCAAGAAGGCGCAGGCGGAGGCCGACAAGCTTTCGGGCCGCTAGCCCGGAGCCGCTGACGCCATGCTCGCCAAGCGCATCATTCCCTGCCTCGACGTCACCGCCGGCCGCGTGGTCAAGGGCGTCAATTTCGTCGAGTTGCGCGATGCCGGCGATCCGGTCGAAATCGCCCGGCGCTACGACGAGCAGGGCGCCGACGAGATCACCTTTCTCGACATCACCGCCAGCTCGGACGACCGGGACATCATCCTGCACATCGTCGAGGCCTGCGCCGAGCAGGTCTTCATACCGCTGACCGTCGGCGGCGGCGTGCGCAAGGTCGAGGACGTCCGTCGCCTGCTCAATGCCGGTGCGGACAAGGTCAGCATCAACACCGCTGCCGTCAACAACCCCGACCTGGTGGCCGAAGCCGCTGCCAAGGTGGGCTCACAGTGCATCGTCGTCGCCATCGACGCCAAGCGGACCGGGCCGGACAAATGGGAGGTATTCACCCATGGCGGGCGCAGGAACGTCGGCCTCGACGCGATCGAGTGGGCAAAGCGGGTGACCGAGCTTGGTGCCGGCGAGATTCTGCTGACCAGCATGGACCGCGACGGCACACGCAACGGTTTCGATCTCGAACTGACGCGCCGCGTGGCCGAGGCGGTCGCGGTGCCGGTGATCGCCAGCGGCGGTGTCGGCAACCTTCAGCATCTCGCCGACGGCGTCCAACAGGGCAAGGCCGATGCGGTGCTCGCGGCCAGCATTTTCCATTACGGCGAATACACCATCCGCCAGGCCAAGGAATACATGCACGCGCGCGGCATTGAGGTCAGGCTGTGAGCGTCCTCCAGAACACCATGGGCGAGGATCTGCGCTGGGAGCGAATGTGGCGGCCCTTGGCCGGTATGGGCTTGCCCGAATCGGGAAAGGTGGCGTGAGATGACCTGCAAGTGGCTCAACGACGTTCGCTGGGACGAGCACGGACTGGTGCCGGTGATCGCCCAGGACGCGGCGACCGGCGAAGTGCTGATGTTCGCCTGGATGAACCGCGAGGCGCTGGAAAAGACGGCGGCGCTCGGCCAAGCCGTCTATTGGTCGAGATCGCGGCGCAAGCTCTGGCACAAGGGCGAGGAATCCGGCCATTTCCAGAAGGTCGTCGAGATCCGCACGGATTGCGACAACGACGTCGTCCTGCTCAAGGTCGAGCAGGTCGGCGGCATCGCCTGCCACACCGGCCGGCGGAGCTGCTTTTTCCAGCGGCTCGAGGACGGTTGCTGGTCGGCGGTGGAGCCCGTTCTCAAGGATCCCAAGGAGATTTACAAGTGATCGATCTGGAAGTCCTGCACCGCCTGCAGGCGACGCTCGTCGAGCGCAAGGGCGCCGCGGCGGATTCCTCCTACGTCGCCAGCCTCTACGCAAAGGGGACCGACGCCATCTGCAAGAAGGTCGCCGAAGAGGCCGCTGAAACGATCATGGCCGCCAAGGACGGCGATCACCTGCACCTGGTGCGCGAGACCTGCGATCTCTGGTTCCACAGCCTGGTGCTCCTTGCGCACTTCGATCTCGGCGTCGATGACGTGCTGGCGGAACTGCGGCGCCGGGAGGGAATTTCCGGAATCGATGAAAAAAAGAGCCGGGTGACGGCCGGGCGGGGATGACCCGGATGTCCGGCCGACGCATTGCCGACCCGATGACTGAATTCTTCTCGAGGAGCCGATCATGACCGACTGCATCTTCTGCAAGATCGCCCGCGGCGAGATTCCGTCGAAGAAGGTGTACGAGGACGAAGACCTCTACGCCTTCCACGACATCCATCCGCAGGCGCCGGTGCACTTCATGATCATCCCCAAGCAGCACATCGCCTCGCTCAATGATGTCGACATGAGCCATGCGCCGGTACTCGGCAGGCTGTTCGCCAAGGCCGGCGAGCTGGCCCGCGCCCAAGGGCTGACCGACGGCTTCCGCACCATCATCAACACCGGCAGGATCGGCCGGCAGGAGGTGTATCATCTCCACGTCCATATCCTCGGCGGCCCGGAACCCCTGGGCTCGATGATGCCGAGAAACCGTTAGGAGACAGACATGGGTTCCCTGAGCATCTGGCACTGGCTGATCGTCCTGCTGATCGTCGTGCTCGTCTTCGGCACCAAGAAGCTGCGCAACATCGGCCAGGACCTCGGTGGCGCGGTCAAGGGGTTCAAGGAGGGCATGAAGGAAGGCACCTCCGACAAGCCCGCCGAGCCGGAGAAGGTCGGTCACACCATCGAAGGCGAAGCCAAGAAGGAGAAGGTCTGACCGGCCGCGCCGGCAGGCTACGCAGCGGAGCGGGTGATGCCCGCTCATTTTTTTCGGACGTTCCTTTGCCATGTTCGACATAGGCTTTTCCGAGCTGATGGTGATCGCCGTGGTGGCGTTGATCGTCATCGGGCCAGAGCGGCTGCCGCGCGTGGCGCGGACCGCCGGTCATCTGCTCGGCCGCCTGCAGCGATACGTCAGCGACGTCAAGGCCGACATCAACCGGGAGATCCAGCTCGAGGAATTGAAAAAGCTCCAGAAGCAGGTCGCCGAGCAGGCGCGCATGATGGAGCAATCGGTCAACGAGCACATGAACTCGATCGAGACCTCGCTCAACCAGTCGATCGCCCAGGGACTCGGCGAAAAGGCCGATGCGGCGCAGGGCGGGCCGGCGCAGGGCGGGCCGGCGCAGGACACCGCGAATGCGGACGCCGCCGGCGCGTTACCACCGCTGAGTTTCGACGAAAGCCGCAAGCCCAATGCCTGAGCTGTTCGAGACACAGGAAACCTTCATCTCCCATCTGGTCGAGTTGCGCGACCGGCTGCTGCGTGCCCTTCTGGCCGTGCTGCTCGTCTTCCTCGCGCTCGTGCCCTGGGCGGCGCAAGTCTATGACCTGCTCGCGGCGCCGATGATCGCCACGCTGCCGCCGGGAACGAAGATGATCGCCACCGGCGTGATCACGCCGTTCATGGTACCGATCAAGGTCACACTGCTCGCGGCCTTCGTCATCGCCCTGCCGGTCGTGCTTTACCAGGCGTGGGCCTTCGTTGCCCCCGGCCTCTATGCCCACGAGAAGAAGTTCGCCCTGCCGCTCATCGTCGGCAGCACCCTGCTCTTCCTTTTGGGCATTGCCTTCTGCTACTTCTTCGTCTTCAACACGGTGTTCAAGTTCATCGGCGAATTCGCGCCGCAGAGCATCACGCCGGCACCGGACATCGAGCAGTATCTCTCGTTCGTGATGACGATGTTTCTCGCCTTCGGCATCACCTTCGAGGTGCCGGTGGCCGTGATCCTGCTCGTGCGCTTCGGCATCGTCGGGCTGGACAAGCTCAAGGATGCACGACCCTACGTGATCGTCGGTGCCTTCGTCATCGCCGCCATCGTCACGCCGCCCGACGTGATTTCGCAGTTCATGCTCGCCGTGCCGATGTGCCTGCTCTACGAACTGGGTCTGATCGTCGCGCGCTTCGCCGCGAAGCCCGAGCCGATCCCCGGCGAGAGCGATTACGTGCCGCCGACTCCGGCGGAAATGGACCGGGAACTCGACAGGATGGACGCCTCGACGCCGCCCCGTCGGGACGGCTGAGCCGGCGTCAGCGGAGGCTCATTGCCGTGGCGGCTTCGGGCGCCGCCCGATGACCGCCTGGACCTCGATCTCGCGGCCGTCGCGGCGCAGCGTCATCCGGCCGGTCTGCCCGGGCTGGAGCGCGGCGATCTGCTCGAGCATTTGCTCGGCATCCTTGACTTTCCGGCCGTCGATGGCGATCAGTACGTCGCCCGGACGGATGCCGGCCTTGTCGGCCGGGCTGCCGCGCATCACGCCAGCGATGAGGGCGCCCTCGGTGGAGGGCATGCGGAAGGACTCGGCGAGTTCGGGCGTGATTTCCTGCACTTCGACGCCGATCCAGCCGCGGATCACGCTGCCGGTGCGAATGATCTGTTCGAGGACGTTGCGCGCAAGGGACACGGGGATGGCGAAGCCGATGCCCATGGAGCCGCCGCTTTGCGAATAGATGGCTGTGTTGATGCCGACCAGGTGGCCGTTGCTGTCGATCAGCGCGCCGCCCGAGTTGCCGGGGTTGATGGCGGCGTCCGTCTGGATGAAGTTCTCGAAGGTGTTGATGCCGAGATGGCTGCGGCCCAGCGCGGAAACGATGCCGGAGGTCACCGTCTGGCCGACGCCGAACGGATTGCCGATGGCGAGCACGACGTCGCCAACGCGCAGCGAGTCCGGCGGCGCGAAGGTAATGGGCTTGAGACGCGCTTCGGCCGGCAGGCGCAGCACGGCGAGATCGGATTCGGGGTCGGTGCCGACGACCTGGGCCTTGAACTTTCGGCCGTCGTTGCTGGCGACCTCGATTTCGTCGGCGGCTTCGATGACATGGAAGTTGGTCAGCACATACCCTTCCTCGGACACCACGACACCGCTGCCCAAACCCGAGCGACGCTGGCTGAACGTGCCCTGGCGGTCACCGAAGAAATGGAACCAGAATGGGTCGTTTGCCAGCGGGTGGCGGGAACGGATTTCCTGCGTGGTGAAAATATGCACCACCGAGGGCAGGGCCTGTTTCGCGGCATCGGCATAGGAGGCGACCTTGCGCGACTCGCCCGATGCCGGCGCCTCGCGGATCTCGACGACGCTGACTGCGTTCCGGGCGGCCACCGGCTCGAACCTGCCCGCGAGCCATTCGGGTTTCAGCGTCTGCACGACGAAGAGGGCGGCCACGGCGACGGTGACGGCCTGGGCGAAAATCAGCCAGAGGCGGCGCATAATCGGTCTATCGGCTGGCGGATGACGCAGAGGTCACGAAGAAGGGCTTGGAGGAAAAGGTGCAACGCGACGAGTTGCGAGCGTATCTCGATGTTTTTCTGGAGGTGGAACGCTTCCGGGATTATTGCCCAAACGGCCTGCAAGTGGAAGGACGCGGGGAGATCGGCCGCATCGTCTGCGGCGTCACCGCCAGCCAGGCCCTGCTCGACGAGGCCGTGCGTCGCGGTGCCGATGCCATCCTCGTGCATCACGGCTGGTTCTGGCGCAGTGACGATGTGCGCATCACCGGCATCCGCAAGCGCCGGCTGGCGACCTTGCTGCGTGAGGACATCAGCCTGTTCGCCTACCACCTGCCGCTCGACGCCCATCCGGAAGTCGGCAACAACGCGCAGCTCGCGGCGCGCATGGGCTGGCGGACCGAGGGGCGTTTCGGTGAGCAGGATCTCGGCTGCATCGGCCGGCCCGCGACCATCGCCCCGGCGGGCGGCATCGCCGCCGCGCTCGAGCGAACCCTCGGACGCCCGCCGCTTCTCGTGGGCAACGCGGAACGACCGGTGACCCGCATCGCCTGGTGCACCGGCGCGGCCCAAGGGAGCTTCGAGGCGGCGATCGCCGCTGGCGCGGATTGTTATGTGAGCGGCGAGATTTCGGAGCAAACGGTGCATCTGGCGCGGGAATCCGGCGTCGCCTACATCGCCGCCGGGCACCACGCCACGGAACGTTATGGCGTCATCGCCCTCGGCCAGCACCTGCGGGCGCGCTTCGGGGTAGAGGTCGATTTCGTCGAGGTCGACAACCCCGTCTGATCAGGATTTGAGTATCGCCCGAAGCAGGAGGATTTCCTCGACGACCGGCTGGGGGAAACCCATGCGCGTGCCGCCACGGGTGTCTTCGAGGAGGCGGTTGAGATATTCGTCGCAGGTCCGGTGGGGCCAGAGTTCCTGGATCCGGCTCACGATGTGCGGGAAATCCTCCAGGCGTTCGACCTTTGCGCCGGTGTTCTCGCTGGTTTCCATCCAGCCGGGCGGTGCGATATTGAAGTGCTTTTGCAACTCACCCACGGCCTTGTCGAATTCCGCCTTGTTGCCGGACTGCCGGTGAACCTCGAGTAATTTCAGCCAGTGACTGAGTGCGTGCCGGGGATCCTTGCGGATCTGATCCGCAAGGGTATGCGCGGCACCGTCGGCAAGCCCCATCGACAACATGACCTCGGCGAGTTCGAGCGACATGTCGGAATCCATTCCTTCCTTCACCGTGATACCCGTATCACTTGCCAGGGGCACGGTCGGCGCGGAAGGCTGGGGCACCGGCTGGAGGGCGGCAGGCGGCGCGGGCGGCGCCGGCCGGGGGAGTTCGGCTGCGCGCGATGCCGGCTTGGCGGTGGCTGGTTTTCCTTTGCCGTTGTCCGTGCCTTTGCCATTGGGCGGCGGAATCGTCAACGGTGCGGCGCCATCGTGCCCGGCTGCGCCGAGCGCCACTTTGGCTTCGGGCCTGCTTCGGCGCCGCAGGAACCAGGCCGCCGTGAGGCCGAGCAGGACCGCGCCGCCGGCGATTGTGAGCCAGCCCGCGTCGTCCAGGCCAGCGAATTCCGATTTCGAGCCGGAGGACGGCAACGGCAGCGGTTCGGCCGGCGCCGGGCAGGATGCTGGCGCAGGCTTGCAGGACTGGCCGGTGGGCATGTCGGTGACCAGCTTGCGGATTTCGGCGACGACCGCAGTCATGCGACCGACCCGGTCGAGCAGATCGCCAATCACGGCCCGGTCTTCGTTCAGGACTTTCCCGACACGGGCCTCGAGCCTGAGCAGCGCCCGCTCGGTTTCATCGGATGCCTGAGGAGACGACAGGGTGTGGCTGGCGCGCAGGCCATTTACCTCGGCCGCTGCAGCTTCGCCCGCCATCGTCGGCCCGGCCGCCAGCGCGAGAAGCGCGAAGAGCCGGAGCACCTGCCTGCTGCGGGCGGCGAGGATGGATCGGGCGGCCGAGGGGCGGCGCGTGAAATGGGCCTTTTCCGTTGCCGAGCGCCGATGCATCGTGGGTGGTGAAAACTGCGCCAATATCCGGATCTGCCCAGAATGCCAGATACGCACGCGAAGGATGTGCCGGATAAGAACCCCGAATCCGCCTCACTTCGCCGAGTCGCGCGTCAGGCGGCCGTCGGCTTGAGTCGGTCCTTGAATACGCTCCGCAGTTTCGCAGCCTTGGGCGCGACGACCGCCACGCAGTAGGGCTGGTCCGGGTGGTTGGCGAGGTAGTTCTGATGGTAGTCCTCGGCCGGCCAGAAGCGCGGCGCCGGCAGGATCTCGGTAACGATGGGACCCTCCCAGATCCGCGCGGCGGCCAGTTCGGCGATGACGGCGCGCGCTGTTTCGGCCTGCCTGGGCGAAGAGGTGAAAATCACCGACCGGTACTGGGGACCGATGTCGTTGCCCTGGCGGTCCCGGGTCGTCGGATCGTGGATGGCGAAAAAGGCCAGGAGCAAGGTCCGGTAGTCGATGACCTCGGGATCGAACCGGATCTCGACCACTTCGGCGTGCCCGGTCGTTCCCGTGCAGACCTGACGGTAGCTGGGCGAGGCGACGTGACCGCCGCAGTAGCCCGAGATCACCGATTCGACGCCCTCGAGCTGGCGCAGCGCCGCCTCCAGGCACCAGAAGCAGCCGCCGCCGAGAATCGCGGTTTCGAGGCCGCCAGGCTTGCCGGATTCAGACATGCCCCGCCCTCATTGCGATCGGCCATGCGATCTCCCTGGCCTGGTCGCCCCAGAGGGGCGCGAGGCGTTCTGCCAATTCTGGGATCGGGTCCCGGCCCTCGGCCTTGCGATAACGCTGCGTCGCGGACCAGGTACCCAGATAGGCCAGGAGATCCGCGAGCGACCAGCGGAGACGGATCTCGAATTTCGGTGCCCCGATGTCGGCGAACGGGAAGGGCATGCCGGCATACGCGGCATCCACCCAGCGGCGTTCGGGCGGCCAGTACGGCCCGAGCGTGTCGGCGTAGAAGGCGGCCAGAACCTGATCGACCGGAGCGTCAGCGCGCAGCAGCTGGTAGGTCCAGGCGGCGATCAGCCCGCCCGGCTTCAACACGCGCCGGACCTCGGCATAGAACTTCGCGAAGTCGAACCAGTGCAGCGCTTGGGCGACGGTAACGACGTCCGCCGATGCATCCGCGAGCCCGCTCGCCTCGGCGGGTGCGACCCGGTAGTCGATGCGGGGGTTTGGCTGCGCAGCTGCAATCTGCTGGGCCGAAAAGTCAGTCGCGGTGACACGCCGAAAGCGCTCGGCGAGCGGCACCGAGGCCTGGCCGTTTCCGCAGCCGCAGTCCCACGCGAGATCGTGCCCCGTTGCCCGAGCGGCAATCCAGTCGAACAGGGCTTCGGGATAGCCGGGGCGGAACCTGGCGTAGTCGGCGGCGTGTCCGGAGAAATGATCGCCCGCCATCAGGCCCCTTCCCTTTCTGCGAGCCGGCGCAGCACGAGCGGGAAGCCGCCGGTCAGGAACAGGGCGATGGCAGTGACGATCATCGCAATGCCGGTACCCTCGTCGGCGAGCAGCGGATGCAGGCCGGCGCCGAGGCCGGAGAGCGCGACGATGCCGACGACGAGGCTGACGACGCCGAGCGTCGTGAAGGCGATGAAGCTGAAGGGCCAGTGGTGAGGTTTCATGCGCATTTCACTCCTTCGGCCGCAGATCGACGACGCGCCGCGCCTTGCCGGTCGAGCGCTCGATGCTGCCGGGGTTGCGGACGCTCACCTTCGTGGTGATGCCGATCAGCGACTTGATGTGGTGCTGCAGCTCGCGCGCGGCGGCCTCGCGGTCGGCCTCGGAGACGACGTCCGGCTTGATCTCGACGAGCACGGCAAGCTCGTCCATGTGCCCGCGGCGGGAGACTTCGAGCTGGTAATGCGGCGCGAGCTTGTCGACCTTGAGGATCTGCTCCTCGATCTGGGAGGGGAAGACGTTGACGCCGCGGATGATGAGCATGTCGTCGGAGCGGCCGGTGATCTTGCCGATGCGGCGAAAGCTGCGCGCGGTCGGCGGCAGGAGCCGTGTGAGATCGCGCGTGCGGTAGCGGATCACCGGCAGCGCCTCCTTGGTCAGCGAGGTGAATACCAGCTCGCCGGGCGAGCCGTCGGGCAGCACTTCGCCCGTGTCCGGGTCGATGATCTCGGGATAGAAGTGGTCCTCCCAGATCACCGGGCCATCCTTGGCCTCGATGCATTCGGCCGCCACGCCCGGTCCCATGACTTCGGAAAGCCCGTAGAGGTCCATCGCGTCGATGCCCAGCCGCGCCTCGAGCTCGCGGCGCATCCGTTCGCCCCACGGCTCGGCGCCGAACATGCCGCGGCGTAGCGCGGTCGTGGCCGCACCGATGCCGAGACGGTCCATTTCATCGACGATGTTGAGCACGTACGACGGCGTGCCGACGATCATCGTCGCCCTGAAGTCGCGGATCAGCTGCGCCTGCCGCTCGGTCTGTCCGCCGCTGATCGGCACGACGGCGCAGCCGAGCCGCTCGGCGCCGTAATGCACCCCGAGCCCGCCGGTGAACAGCCCGTAGCCGTGCGTGATGTGGATGATGTCGGAGCGCCGGGCGCCGGCGGCGAACAGGGAGCGGGCCATGAGCCCGGCCCAGGTGTCGATGTCCTGCTGCGTGTAGCCGACCACCGTAGGTTTGCCCGTCGTGCCCGACGACGCATGCACGCGGACGATGTCGTCCATCGGCACGGCGAACATGCCGAAGGGGTAAGTCTCACGCAGATCCGCCTTGGTGGTGAAGGGAAAGCGGGCGAGGTCCGACAGTTCCTTCAGATCTTCCGGGCGCACGCCGGCCGCGTCGAATTTTTCGCGGTAGCGCGGCACACGCTCGTAGGCCCAGGTGAGCGTGCGCTTGAGTCGCTGCAATTGCAGGGCCGTGATCTCATCGCGGCTCGCGTGTTCGATCGGTTCGTAGGCGGGGCGGCTCGATGCCAAGGTCAGTCCTGCGGTTTGCCGATGCCGGGCCAGCGCATGGCGACGCGCCGGTCGCTGGCGACGACGTCGAGGAACTCCTCGGCACTGTCGAAGGACAGCGTCGCCAGCGCATCGGTGTCGGGGATGGCATAGACGGAAATGTCGCGGTCGACGATATCGAGACCGTTGGCCGCGGCGATCTCGACGATCTGCGCGACCCGCGCCAATACCGATTTTGGCGTGACGAAGGGGACGAGGACCCAGATGTCCGTGCCGTTCCGGGCGACCAGATCCGCCTTGCGCAGCGACTCGCGCAGCTTCGCCGCGAGCCCGATGACCATGCGCAGCGCGCCCTTGGCGCCGTAGGTGTCACCCAGCCGCTTCTGCTCGTGAAAGCTGACGCAGATCAGGCTGTGCCGAAGGTTGGTGGCATAGCGGGACTGGACCGCGAGCACCCAGTCGAGCACGGTCAGGAAACGTTCCCAGGCGGCGGCGTCTTCCTCGAGCAGGGTCGTTTCGGCATCGGAAAGGAAGTCCTGGGTCATGGCTGGCCTTTCTTCTGGCTACTTGGGACGGCGGTCGATCACGCGCTTCGCCTTGCCGACCGAGCGCTCGATCGTCCCGACCGCCCTGACTTCGACATGGGTGGTGATGCCGATGTACGACTTGATGTGGTGGGCGAGCTCGTGGGCCGCGAACTCCTTTTCCGCCGCGGTCGCCGTGGCGAACTCCGGTTTCATTTCCACGTTCACCGTCATCGTGTCGAGGTGGCCGTCGCGGTCGACCTCGATCAGGTAGTGCGGCGAGAGCCTCGGCGTCTTGAGGATCTGCTCCTCGATCTGGGAGGGGAAGACGTTGACGCCGCGGATGATGAGCATGTCGTCGGAGCGGCCGGTGATCTTGCCGATGCGGCGCATCGAGCGCGAGGTCGGTGGCAGGAGCCGCGTGAGGTCGCGCGTGCGGTAGCGGATCACCGGCAGCGCCTCCTTGGTCAGCGAGGTGAACACCAGCTCGCCGAGCTCGCCATCCGGCAGCACCTCGCCGGTATTGGGGTCGATGATCTCGGGGTAGAAGTGATCCTCCCAGACCACGGGGCCGTCCTTCGATTCGACGCACTCGTTGGCGACGCCGGGGCCGATCACTTCGGAAAGGCCGTAGATGTCGACGGCATCCATGCCGAAGCGGCTCTCGATCTCCTCGCGCATCTGCTGGGTCCAAGGCTCGGCACCGTGAATGCCCAGCCGCAACGAGCACTTCGCGGGATCGAGCCCCTGGCGGACGAACTCGTCGCCGATCGCCAGCATGTACGAGGGCGTGACCATGATGATGTCCGGCTCGAAATCCTGGATCAGCTGCACCTGTCGCTCGGTCTGGCCGCCGCCGAAGGGGATCACCGTGCAGCCGAGCCGCTCGGCACCGTAGTGCGCGCCGAGGCCGCCGGTGAACAGCCCATAACCGTAGGAGACATGCACCTTATCGCCCGGACGGCCGCCCGCGGCGTAGATCGAGCGGGCCATCAGATGCGCCCACATGTCGATGTCCTTCTGCGTGTAGCCAACGACGGTCGGCTTGCCGGTGGTGCCGGAAGATGCGTGGACGCGCACGACCTTCTCGCGCGGCACGGCGAACATCTTGAACGGGTAGTTCTCGCGCAGATCCTGCTTGGTGGTGAAGGGAAACTTCGCCAGATCGGAAAGCTCCCTCAGGTCTTGTGGATGGATGCCTGCCTCGTCGAATTTTTGCTTGTAGTGGGGCACGTTGTCGTAGGCGTGCCGCAGTGACCAGCGCAGACGTTCCAGCTGCAGTGCCGCGATCTCGTCACGGCTCGCGTTTTCGATCGCATCGAAGCCAATCTTGTCGGACATGTTCCCCTCCCGAGCGCCGATTATCGCTCAAGCGGCAGCACTTTCGCCTTGATCGAAGAAGTGGCCCTTGATCCGAGCCGCGCGTCCGCGGAAAACGGCGATCAGCCGGCCGTCCTGGTTGGTCACCTCGATGTCATAGACACCGCTGCGCCCGCCCTGGTGGCGCGCCTGACCACGAGCCGTGAGGACGTCGCCCAGGTGCGCAGGGGCAAGGAAGTTGATGTCGACGCCGGCAGCGACGGTGCGATGGTTGAAGCTGTTGCAGGCGTAGGCGAACGTCGAGTCGGCGACGGCGAAGATGAATCCGCCGTGGCAGGTGCCGTGGCCATTGACCATGTCCGGGCGGACGGTCATGGTCAGCGTCGCGGTGCCGGGCCCGACCTCGACGATCCGCATGCCGAGGCCGCGCGCCGCGTGGTCGTCGGGCCACATGATCTCGGCGCAGCGGCAGGCGATCTGTTCCGGCGTCAGCATTCTGCAAGGATCGGGCGGCAAGCTATCAATTGTGCGATGGCCAGCATAATTGGATATTATGCGCGGCTCTGAGCGAGACCAAGCGAGGAAGAGTATCTCATGAAGATCCACGAGTATCAGGGCAAGGAACTCTTGAGGAAATTCGGCGTTCCGACCCCGCGGGGCATTCCCTGTTTTTCCGTCGATGAGGCCGTCAAGGCAGCCAAGACGCTCGGCGGTTCCCTTTGGGTAGTGAAGGCGCAGATCCATGCCGGCGGGCGCGGCAAGGGCGGCGGCGTCAGGCTCGCCCGCTCGCTCGACGAGGTCCGGCAGCATGCCGGCGCGATTCTGGGCATGCGGCTCGTGACCCACCAGACCGGCCCGGATGGTCGCATCGTCCGGCGCCTGCTCGTCGAGGAAGGCTCGGACATCAGGAAGGAGTACTACGCCGCCGTCCTCACCGACCGCGCGAGCCAGAAGGTGGCGATGATGGCCTCCTCTGAAGGCGGTATGGACATCGAGGAAGTCGCGGCGAAGACGCCGGAAAAGATCATCAAGGTCTTCGTCGATCCGCTCGACGGCATTTCCGAGGCCCAGGCGCTCGAACTCGCACGCGGCATCGGCGTCCCCGAGGGGTCGCTCGGGCAGGCCGTGGATGTCTTCAGGAAGCTCTATGCCTGCTACATGGAGACCGATGCCTCGCTCGCCGAGATCAATCCGCTGATCCTCGACGGCAACGGCGCCATCAAGGCGCTCGACGCCAAGTTCAACTTCGATTCGAACGCCCTTTTCCGCCAACCGGAAATCGTCGCCATGCGCGACCTCGACGAAGAGGATCCGGACGAGATCGAGGCCTCGAAGCACGATCTCGCCTATATCTCGCTCGATGGCAACATTGGCTGCCTGGTCAACGGCGCGGGCCTGGCCATGGCGACCATGGACACGATCAAACTGTTCGGCGGCGAGCCGGCCAACTTCCTCGACGTCGGCGGCGGCGCGACGACCGAGAAGGTCACCGAGGCGTTCAAGATCATGCTCAGGAACCCCAAGGTCAAGGGCATTCTCGTCAACATCTTCGGTGGCATCATGCGCTGTGACACCATCGCCACGGGCGTCGTCGCGGCGGCGCGGGAGGTGCATCTGTCGGTGCCGCTCGTCGTGCGCATGAAGGGCACCAATGAGGACATCGGCAAGAAGATCCTCGCCGAGTCGGGCTTGCCGATCATCCCGGCCGATACCATGGCCGAGGCCGCGACCAAGATCGTCGCTGCCGTGAAGTGAGGAATGCGAAATGTCGATCCTGATCAACAAGGACACCAAGGTCATCACCCAGGGCATCACCGGCAAGACCGGCCAGTTTCACACCGAGAAGTGCATCGAGTACGCCAACGGCCGCGAATGCTTCGTCGCCGGCGTCAATCCCAAGAAGGCCGGCGAGAGAATCTTTGACATCCCGATCTATGCCACCGTCAAGGAGGCCAAGGAGGCCACCGGGGCGACGGTGTCCGTGATCTACGTTCCCCCCGCCGGGGCGGCCGATGCGATCTGGGAGGCCTGCGAGGCCGATCTCGATCTGGTCATCTGCATCACCGAGGGCATTCCCGTGCGCGACATGCTCATGGTCCGCAACAAGATGAAGCGGAAAGTGGCGCAGGGCGGCAAGGAGACGCTGCTCCTCGGTCCCAACTGCCCGGGGCTGATCACGCCGGACGAGATCAAGATCGGCATCATGCCCGGCCACATTCACCGCAAGGGCCGCATCGGCATCGTCTCGCGCTCCGGCACGCTGACTTACGAAGCCGTCGCCCAGGTCACCGAATTGGGCCTGGGACAATCCTCGGCGGTCGGCATCGGCGGCGACCCGATCAACGGCTTGAAGCACATCGACGTCATGAAGATGTTCAATGACGACCCGGAGACCGAGGCCGTGATCATGATCGGCGAGATCGGCGGCCCCGACGAGGCCGACGCCGCGCGCTGGTGCAAGGATCACATGAAAAAGCCGGTGGTTGGCTTCGTCGCCGGCGTTACCGCGCCGCCCGGCAAGCGCATGGGTCATGCCGGCGCACTGATTTCCGGGGGCGCCGACACCGCCGAGGCGAAGCTCGCGATCATGGAGGAATGTGGCTTCAAGATCACGCGCGATCCTTCGTCCATGGGCAGGCTGCTCAAGTCGCTGCTGTAGGGCTACGGGGCGGGGCGACGGTCCGCCCGACCCCGTGCCGGAATTTGGGTCAAAAATCAGGATTTGCTGCCGTAATACCCAGCAGTCCCGTCTTTGAAATCACCTTGTTGCGGTGGATAGTGGCGCCGACCCGCCACTTTTGCCGATCATGCCTGCCACGCTTGCCGATTCGCTCGAGATCGCCAGCTTTACCGATCCTGGCCGGGTGCGCTCGCGCAACGAGGATGCGCTGTATGCCGATGCCGGGCTGGGCCTGGCCATCGTCGCCGACGGCATGGGCGGATACAACGCCGGCGAGATCGCGAGCGACCTGGCAACCACCGTTCTGCGCACCGAGTTGTCGAGGGCGATCGCCGACGCGCAGGCGTTCGGCGCCGCCGGCTGGGCGCAAGAGGCCGTCGGCGACGCGATCGGACGCGCCAATGCCGCGATCTTCGAGGCCGCGCAGCGCGATGCACGCTGCCAGGGCATGGGTACGACGGTCGTTCTCACGCTCTTCCATGACGGGGTCGTCACGGTCGCGCATGTCGGCGATTCGCGCCTCTACCGCTGGCGCGGCGGCGAGTTCGCCTGCCTGACGCGCGACCATTCGCTGTTGCAGGAGCAGATCGACCGCGGGACAATGACCCCGGAAGAGGCGCGGTCTTCACGAAACCGGAATCTGGTGACCCGCGCGCTCGGGGTCGATCCCGTGGTCGAAGCGGACATCGGAGACCACCCCGTCCAGGCCGGCGACCTCTATCTGCTCTGCTCGGACGGCCTCAACGACATGCTCGAAGACGCCGAGATCGCCGCCTGCCTGGCGGCCAGGGCAGGCGAGCCGGGAGAATATGCCCGGCGGCTGGTGGAGATGGCCAACGAGAAGGGCGGCCGGGACAACGTCTCGGTCGTGCTGGTCCGGGTGAAAAAGGTGCCGTCAGCGGCGCGCGGCTGGTGGGCGCGATTGCTGGCCTGGTTCAAACAGCGGCAGGGATGAACGACATGGCGAAACTGATTCTCAGCATGGACGGCCTGGTGCTCAAGGAGATCCCCCTCGTCAAGCCGAGGACCACCATCGGCCGCAAGCCGCACAACGACATCCAGATCGACAACCTGGCGATCTCCGGCGAGCACGCGGTGATCACCATGGTGATCAACGACGCTTTCCTGGAGGATCTGCACAGTACCAACGGCACGTTCGTGAACGGCGCGCCCATCCGCCGCCACCTGCTCCAGGATGGCGATGTCATCGAGCTCGGCAAATACCGCCTCAAGTACCTGAGCGAGCTTCCTGCGGCCGCCGTGGCCGATTTCGAGAAGACCGTGCTGCTGCGTCCGGGCATGATCCAGCCGCCGGGAACCGAGCCGCGGGCGGGCGATATGCCCGATCCCCGGTCGCCCGGGGACACGGCGGAACCGGCTGGCGTGTCCCCACGGCTGAGTTTCGAGGACGTCTCGACCTCGCCGCGGGCATCGGTCCCCGCGGCGCCGCGGGCGATGATCCAGATCCTCACCGGCAGCCACGCGGGGCGTGAACTCGAACTCTCCAAGCCGCTGACCAGCATCGGCAAACCGGGCGTCCAGGTCGCTGTGATCGCCCGCCGGCCGCAGGGATATTTCATGACCCATCTCGAAGGCGAGGTGCCGCCCTCGGTCGGCGGGCAGCGCCTGGAGCCGGACCGGCCGTTCGAGCTGCACGACCACGACATCATCGAATTCGGCGGCATCAAGATGGAGTTCTTCTACAAGACTTGAGCCCGACGAACTCCCCCGGTCGAGGTGTCCGGCTGAATTTTGCCGGCGCTTTGCCGTCAACGGCCGTGGAGGCCGGCGGTCCGGGATGGTGGCGAGGCGAGGGCCGGTGACCGGCCGGGCGGGGGAAAAACGACGGAGATTTCGGAATCCCGACAGATGAAGGTGCGAATACTCGGTTGCAGCGGGGGCATCGGCGGACCGCATCTGCGGACGACGGCGCTCCTGGTCGACGAGGACATTCTGATCGATTGCGGCACGGGGGTCGGCGAACTCGGCATCGAGGCGCTCGCCCGGATCGACCATGTCTTCCTCACGCACTCGCACCTCGATCACATCGCCTGCCTGCCGCTGTTGATCGACACCGTGATCGACATGCGCCCCCGGCCGCTGACGGTGTACGGCACCGAGGCGACCCTCGATGCGATCCGCCGGCACATCTTCAACTGGGAGATCTGGCCGGATTTCAGTGTCGTGCCGAGCGTGGACAAGCCGTTCATGCGCTTCGAGACGGTCGGGGTGGGCGACGCCGTCACCTTCGGCGACCGGCGCATCGGCGTCCTGCCGGCCTGCCATACCGTTCCAGCAGTCGCTTACCATCTGGCCTCGCCCGACGCGGGCCTGGTCTTCACCGGCGACACCGGCCCCTGTCCGGACCTCTGGGAGTGCGTCAACCGGATCGAGGGCCTGCGCTACCTGATCATCGAGACGGCGTTCCCGGACCGCGACCGGAGGCTTGCCGAAGTGTCGCGACACCTCTGTCCGTCCATGCTCGCGCAGGAGCTGGAGAAGCTGCAGGTTCCGGCGGAGATCTACATCACCCATCTCAAGCCGGGACAAATCGAGCTGACGATGAGCGAAGTGACCCGCTCGGCCGAGCGTCATGCGCCGCGCATGCTGCAGGACGGGCAGGAATTCACCTTTTGATGCCGGAGACCCTCCCCGGGAAACATGAGAGTGAGCACAGAAACGAAAACCATGGATTCGGGCATGTCGGACGTCGGCAGCCGGCTCGCCTTTTTCAAGGGGCTCCAGCGTGTCACCAACAAGGTCCATGCGACCGCCAATGTCGACGAGATCATGCTCGAGCTGTCGCAGGATATCTGCGATCTCTTCAATGCCGACCGGCTGACGATCTACGCGACGATGGAGGATCGCTCGGCCATCGTCTCGCGGGTCAAGACCGGGCTCAATTCCTTCAAGGACCTGCGCCTGCCGATCTCTGAACAGAGCATCGCCGGCTACGTGGCGATGACGAAAAAGGTCGTCGCCATCCGTGACGTCTATGACGACGAAGAGCTCAAGGCCATCCATCCCGAGCTCCGCTTCCTGCGGGAAGTGGACCGGCGCACCGGGTACCGGACGAAGCAGATGCTGGTCGGCCCCATCCTCGATCCGTTCTCCGGTGACGTGCTCGGCGTCGTGCAGCTCATCAACCACCGGGCTGGCACGCCATTTCCCGCGGCGGCCGAGGAAGGCATGCGCGCGCTCTGCGAGACGCTCGCCATCGCCTTCGCGCAGCGGGCCAAGGCGGCGCAGCCGATCAAGTCGAAGTACGACTACCTCGTCCATGACGGCGTGATCTCGACCCACGAGCTGGAACTCGCGACGACCACGGCCAGGCACCAGAACGTCGACCTCGAGCAGGTGTTGCTCGACCAGCTCAAGGTCACGCCTGCGGCGCTCGGCGGCGCGCTCGCGAAGTTCTTCGGCGTGCCCTACGAGCCCTTCCGGCCGGAGCGCATCAAGCCGATGGATCTGCTGCGGAACATCAAGCGTGACTACGTCGAGCAGAACCACTGGCTGCCGATCGAGGAGACCTCGGAAGGCGTCGTCGTCCTGGCGATGGATCCGGAACAGGTCAAGAGCTCGCGCATCGTCCAGAACATCTTCCCGAAAAAGAAGCTCGCCTTCCGCGTCACCACCCAGCGGGAGTTCCGCCAGACCGTGGATCAGTTCTTCGGCGCCGCAGCCGAGGATGTCCAGGTCGGCGACCTGCTTTCCGGCCTGGAAGAAGGGGAAGCCGAGGGCGAGACGACGGTCGACGATGTCTCCGCGGCCGCCGACAACGAACTGGTCAAGCTCGTCAACAAGATCATCGTCGATGCCTACCAGCAGGGCGCCTCGGACATCCATATCGAGCCCGGCACGGGCAAGGACAAGGTGCTGGTGCGCTTCCGCCGTGACGGCTCCCTTTACAAGTACATCGAGATCCCGTCGAGCTACCGCAATGCGCTCGTCGCGCGGATCAAGATCATGTGCGATCTCGACATCTCCGAGCGGCGCAAGCCCCAGGACGGCAAGATCAAGTTCAAGCGCTTCGGCCCGCTCGACATCGAGCTGCGCGTGGCGACGATCCCGTCCGCCGGCGGCGTCGAGGACGTGGTCATGCGCATCCTCGCCGCCGGCGAGCCGATCCCCCTCGACGAGCTCGGCGTGTTGCCGGACAACCTGGAACGGCTCAAGGCCTGCGTGTCCAAGCCCTACGGCATCTTCTTCGTCTGCGGCCCGACCGGCTCCGGCAAGACGACGACGCTGCACTCGATCCTCGCCTACCGCAATACGCCGGACACCAAGATCTGGACCGCCGAGGACCCGGTCGAAATCACCCAGAAGGGCCTGCGCCAGGTCCAGGTCAACCGCAAGGCGGGGCTCGACTTCGCCACCGTCATGCGCGCCTTCCTGCGCGCCGACCCGGACATCATCATGGTCGGCGAAATGCGCGACAAGGAGACGACCTCGATCGGCCTCGAAGCCTCGCTCACCGGCCACCTGGTCTTCGCCACGCTGCACACCAACAGCGCGCCCGAGTCCGTCGTCCGCCTGCTCGACATGGGCATGGACCCCTTCAACTTCGCCGACGCGCTCCTGGGCATCCTCGCCCAGCGGCTGGCCAAGCGCCTGTGCGCGAAGTGCAAGGAAGCCTACCGGCCTTCGGACGAGGAAATGCAGCATTTCCTCGACGAATACTGCGAAGAACTGCGGGCGACCTCGGCCTTCGTCCGCGACGCGGAGGCCGCGCGGGAAGACATCCGCCAGCGCTGGCTCCGAGCCTACGGCAAGGATGGCAAGTTCACGCTCTACCGACCCAAGGGCTGCGAGGCCTGCGGCGGCACCGGCTACAAGGGCCGGGTCGGCCTGCACGAACTCCTCGTCGGCAGCGACGAGATCAAGCGTCTCGTCCAGGAACGCGCGCGCGTCGCCCAGATCCTCGCCCAGGGGCTCGAGGAGGGCATGCGCACCCTCAAGCAGGACGGCATGGAAAAGGTGCTCGCCGGCATCACCGACATGAAGCAGGTGCGCGCCGTCTGCATCAAGTAGCCTGCCGGCGTATTACGACGGCTGAGTTTCGTTTGGCCGAGCAGTGCGCGGCCCGCCTCGAGCACTCGTGCCTGCGCGAGGGGCCAGGCGACCATCGGCGCAACCATCGAACGCGCTTACCGCAGGGAAGCCCCGGTCGCTGCGGAACATCGGCCACGATACGGACGTTTCCAGCCTCATTCTCCCGAACGAAGCAGCAGGGTGGCGATGGCCGCCGTCAAGTGACGAAATTCGTCACCCCCTGCCGAATTTTGTCGCCGGCCGAGCACCAAAGCACAGCCAACTGCTTACTGTTCGGGCTGTTCCACCTCGGTCGATGCCTGGCACGCCGATTGCTGATGACCAGGTGCGCGCATTGGGCGCTTTTTTCCGAAGGAGATAGAAAGATGAAAAAGGTTCAACAAGGCTTCACCCTGATCGAACTGATGATCGTCGTCGCGATCATCGGCATTCTGGCGGCGATCGCCATCCCGCAATACAACGACTACACGGCCAAGGCGCAGGCCTCCGAGGCGTTTACACTGCTCGATGGGCTGAAGACGCCGATGGTGGCCCAATTCTCCGAAGACGGAACTTGGGCGATTCCCACGGGCTCGGTGACTGCCGGCAAGTATGTGAGCGGAATCGCGGCATCGGGTACGGGTACCCTGACGGCGACCTACGCTAGTTCGGGTGTCAACAGCAAGGTGAGAGGCAAGACCGTGACCTTCACCTACAACACTTCGACTGGTGCCTGGACGTGCTCCAGCAATCTCGCCGCCGAAGTCAAGCCAAAGTCTTGCAGCTAACATGATGAATCCGGCCGGAACCCCATTGCTCAAGGGGTTCCGGCACCATCGGTGTTCCGATGGTATTGCTTTATCGAAGGGCTCCGGCAATACCGGGGCCCTCATCATTTGTTGCCGCTGATGCGATGTGCAACTTGACGCAAACGGCTTCTTTCGATTCACTTTCTGCATTTGTTTGGCATGACCGTTGCTTTGATCGATGGCGCAACTGGGTTGATGCAATGCCCTGGAATTTTTTTCATCTAGGCAAGGAGATCAAGGCATGAAGACACTTCAGCGAGGTTTCACCCTTATCGAACTGATGATCGTCGTCGCCATCATCGGCATTCTGGCGGTCTTCGCCATTCCTCAATATGCGGACTATGTGGCGAAGTCCCAGGCCTCCGAGGCTTTTTCCCTCCTCGACGGACTGAAGACCCCCGTGGTCGGTCAGTTCTCGGAAAATGGCACGTGGGCGATTCCCTCGGGCACGGTGACGGCCGGCAGGTACGTTGCTTCGATCGCCACCGGCGGAACGGGCAGCCTCGTCGCCACCATGGCCACCAGCGGCGTGAGCGCCAAGCTGAGCGGCAAGACGGTCACCTTCAACTACAACACGACGACGGGCGCCTGGACCTGTACCACCAACATGCCCGCCGAAGTCAGGCCAAAATCCTGCTGAGCCAGCGGGGCGCATCGCAGGTGTTCGCTCGAAGCAGCGCCGGAGGTGGCAAGGATGGTTTCAATGCAAGCAACGGTTGGTGATTCTGGCCGCTATGCCGTATGGCCCCATGACAGTCGGGTCGCCCTGGCAATGGTGGCCGCTGCAGTCACCATCGTCGCGGCCTATTGGGGCGTCTGGAACTTCGGTTTCGTCTGGGACGATTACCGCATTTTCCTCGTAAGGCCGGAGTTCCGGACCGAACTGTGGCCACAAGCGATCTTCTCGGCATTTCCGGTGTCCGACAACTACTTCCGTCCCCTCGCGCTGCTGACCTTCGTCGCGGAACTGCACTGGTTCGATGCATCCCCGGGGCCGATGCACGTGACCAACTTGCTACTGCACATCATCAATACCTTGCTGGTCGGCCTGCTCGCGGCGCGCCTCGCCGGGGCGGCTGGCGCGAACGCCTGGCCGATGGCCGCGACCGCAGCCTTGGTCTATGGCCTGCACCCGGCACTGGTCGAGGTGGCGGCCTGGATTTCCGGCCGCTTCGATCTACTCGTGACCCTGTTCACGCTGCTGGGGCTGTGGATCGCCGGCGCGAAGCCGGCGAGGCGGTGGCAAACCCCGGCAATCATCCTGTGCTTCCTCGCGGCCGCGGGATCGAAGGAAATGGCGATCACCATGCCGCTCTTGGTGCTCGGCTGGCGGTGGCTGCTGTTCCGGCTCGAGCATCCGGGCGGGACGGGCTACTGGTGGCGGGGTAACGTTCGCCTGGCAGCCGGACTCGTCGGCGCGGGCTTGTTTTACCTGCTCATCCGCGCCTGGGCACTCGGTCATCTGACGGTCAACGATTCCATGCTGATCGCGACGACCCCGCTGGAACGGGCGCTTCTGACCGGCAAGTCATTCTTGTGGTACCTCTGGCTGACCTTCTGGCCTTTCAAGGTTTCCGCACCCTTGCATGAGGCGCCGATGCCGGTACAACCAACGGATCTGGCGGCGTGGTCGGGTTTGCTGGCGTTGGTCGTCACCATTGCTGTCGTAGGATGGCTCGGGGGTCGCCGCGGCCATCCGATGGCGATCCTGTCAACAGCCTATTTGGTTGCGCTGTTTCCTGTGCTGCACGTGCTGAAGCCGCTGACGATCGGTGCCAACATCGTGCACGACCGCTTTCTGGCGCTGCCCCTGGTATTCGCCAGCATCGCGGCAGCCCTCGTGTTCATTAAAGCAATGGCGTGGATGCGTGCGACGGCCCCCCGAGTTGGCCCGGCCATGGCGCTACCGCTCGTTTTCTGGCTTTTTTGGGCGGGAATGAACACCCATGTAAACAGTCGTTTCTGGAGTTCGGACATCGTCCTCTGGAACCGTGCGCTGCAGACCCAGCCCGACTCGGCGACCGCCTTGGGAAATCTTGCCGCCAGCTATCTCGAACAGGGCAGGTACGACCTTGGCTTCACGGCCGCCGAACGGGCACTCGACCTGACGCCGGACAAGATGACCGCCCAGGCCAATTACGCCTTGGCGCTCAAGGGGCTCGGGCGACACGCCGAGGCTAGAGAGAAGTACGAGGAGATTCTCCGCCGGTTCGGCGAGAACGCGGATATCCTCAACAACCTCGGCGTTGTCAGCGTGGAAATGGGCAACGATGCCGAGGCCCGGCCTTATTTCGAACGGGCCGTGGCACTCTCCCCGAGGCACTGGCGGGCGTTGATCAACCTCTCGCGTCTCGAGAAGCGTTCGGGACGCGATTCGCATGCCGAGGCGTACCTCGTCGAGGCGCTCAAATGGGCACCGCCGGGTTCGGTCAGCATCGCAGAATCCCAGAAAGGCTGAGCGCCAGACGATCTCGGCCGGTCGGCGGTGAAGATGGCGCTGCGTGCCGCAGCCGTCATTTGGGCATCCATTCGCGCCTTTTTCCGTGGATGGCGACCGGTGTCATGCCGTATCGTTCGGATTTGATGAGCGGTCCTTCCGCACGATGGTGCGGGGTGGCCGGATGTACTTGGCCGATGCCCGCGATCCCCTTGAACGATCCGGATTGACGGGCATCCGCCGTCGCGGATCGGGTTCGGGGACATGAATCTGCAAAGCCTGCTGCGTTTGCTGAGGCCGCATCAGTGGCTGAAGAACGGCTTCGTCTTCATCGGCGTGCTATTCGGCCGACAGTGGCAGGCGGATCAACTGATCCCGGCAGCGTTTGCATTCCTGTCCTTCTGTGCCGTCGCAAGTGCGGTCTATGTGTTCAACGACTTGGTCGACGCCGAGTCCGACCGGCAGCATCCGGTGAAACGTCATCGCCCCATCGCCAGCGGTGAAGTCGGTCCGCGCTTGGCGACGTTCCTGTTCGTCGCGCTGCTCATTCTCGGGGGGGGGCTCGCCGCGCTCGCCGGGACGGCCGTCCTGGGCTGCGTCACCGGCTATCTGGCATTGAACGTCGCCTACACGCTGCGCCTGAAGCACATCGCCATCCTCGACGTCTTCGCCATCTCGGCCGGTTTCATGCTCCGGATTCTCGCCGGAACCCTCGGCATCGGCATCGAGCCGTCTTCGTGGCTCCTGCTCTGCGGCATGATGATCACGCTCTTCCTCGGTTTCGCCAAACGTGGCGCGGAACTGCGCCTGCTGGAGCGGCGTGGCGTGGAGCGGCGAGGCAATCCGCGTTTCGTGCTCGGCGAATACGGGCCGACGATGATCGAGCAGTTCATGTCGATCAGCGCCGCCTGTGCGATCCTGAGCTACAGCCTCTATACCGTGAGCCCGGAAACGGTCGCCCGTCATGGCACGGACCGCCTCATCTTTACCGTACCCTTCGTGATCTATGGCATCTACCGCTATGTCTGGCTGCTCCACCAGCGTGGTGGCGGCAATGACGCTTCCCGGGATTTGTATAACGATCCTCATCTGCTCGTCACGGTCGCGGGTTGGTCGGCGGCCACGCTGGCGCTCCTATGGTGAGCCGGGCAGTACCGATGCCTTCATTGCGGGGCGTCACGATTTCCATGGCGTTGGCGGCGTCGGGCTATCTCGCTTTCGTACTCTGGGGCGGCTGGCATGATGTGCTTGCGGCCTCGACCTCGATCGGCGTTCTCGGCCTGGCGGCCGTGCTGGGTTTGTCGCTCGTCAACTATGCATTGCGCTTCGTCCGCTGGCAGATCTATCTGAAAGCGCTCGGCCAGCAGGTACCGACGGTGCCGAGCGCGCTCATCTATGCGAGCGGCTTCGCGCTGACGACGACGCCGGGCAAGGCGGGGGAACTCGTTCGAGGCATCTTCCTGCGTCGCCATGGCGTGAGCTTCACGGCGAGCACGGCGGCTTTCTTCAGTGAGCGACTTTCCGATCTCGTCGGTGTCGTCACGCTGGCGATGCTCGGACTCGCCACCTATCCTGCCGGCCGGTCCCTCGCCATCGTCGCGGTGGGCATGATCGGGGTTGCTCTCGCCATCCTCTCCCGGCCGCGGCTGCTGGAATGGCTCAAGGTGAGGCTTCCGGAAGAGGGCGGGCGCCTGATCCGAACCGTCCGCCATCTGCTGGCCATGCTTCTCGAGGCGTCACGCTGCCACGCGCCGGTCGTGCTCGCCGTTGCGACGCTGCTCTCGGTCATCGCCTGGTCGGCCGAGGCGGTCGGCGCCTGGCTCGTGCTGCGCTGGCTCGGCTTCGATGCGGGGCTTGCCTTCGCCGCAGGCGCCTACGCCTTGGCCATGCTCGCGGGTGCGCTGAGTTTCCTGCCGGGGGGGCTCGGCGGCACCGAGGCGGTCATGGTCGCGATCCTGCTCTGGGGCGGTATGCCGGGCGCCGAGGCGGTCGCCGCGACGGTGATCATTCGCCTCGCGACGCTCTGGTTCGCCGTCGCGATCGGCATCGCCGCCCTTCCTGCGGTGGGCGGTTTGCCGAACGGAACGGCGGGGGAGGGCATGCGTGGCTGACGATACCGTGCGGTCCTGGAACCGCCTGCCGAAAGCCCGCCACGAGCGCGTCGCCCAGCTCGCCGATCGTTTCTCGCCCTTACCCTTGCCGCCGGAACCCCTGACGGTGCTGCCGTTCGGCAACGGCCGCAGCTACGGCGATGTCTGCCTCAACGATGGCGGCGGGTTGATCGCGACGCGCCGGCTCGATCATTTCATCGCCTTCGACGAAACGGCCGGCATATTGACCTGCGAGTCGGGAGTCTCGCTCGACGAAATCCTCGCTCTCGTGGTGCCGCGCGGCTGGTTCCTCTCGGTCACGCCCGGCACGCGCTTCGTCACCGTGGGCGGCGCGATCGCCAACGACGTGCACGGCAAGAATCATCATCGCCTCGGCAGTTTCGGCCACCACGTACTGGCGTTCGAGTTGCTGCGCTCCGACGGCCGACGCCTGCTTTGCTCGGCCACCGAGAATCCCGACTGGTTTCGCGCGACGATCGGTGGCCTGGGTCTCACGGGCCTCGTGACCTGGGCACGCCTCCGGCTTCAGCGCATCCCGGGGCCCTGGCTCGAAACCCGCTCATGGCGCTTCGGCAGCCTCGACGAGTTCTGGGCGCTCGATGGCGAGGCCCGGGGAGCGTGGCCCTATACCGTCGCCTGGATCGACTGTGTGGCCGGCCGGCGCGGGCGAGGCATCCTGATGGCCGGGCGGCATGCCCCCGCCGACCGCCAGGGTGGTCATTATGTCGAGCGGCGCCGGCGCATGCCGTTCGATCCTCCATTCTCGCTTGTCAATGCACTGAGCGTGCGCCTCTTCAACATCGCCTACTATCGCCGCCCCGCGGCGCAGGGGATGGCGCTTACGCATTTCCAGCCTTATTTCTATCCGCTCGATGCCGTGCGCGACTGGAACCGCATCTATGGCCGTCGCGGCTTCTATCAGTATCAATGCGTGCTGCCACCGGCTGCCGCGGCCGAAGGCATCGGTACCCTGCTCGCGCGCATCACGGAGAGCGGCGAGGGCTCTTTCCTCGCGGTGCTCAAGACCTTCGGCGATATGTCGCCAGCCGGGATGCTTTCTTTCCCGCGCGAGGGGGTGACGCTCGCGCTCGACTTTCCCGATCACGGCGCGCGGACGTTGCGCCTGTTCGAAGATCTCGATGCGATCGTCACGGAAGCCGGCGGCGCGCTCTACCCGGCCAAGGATGCGCGCATGCCGGCCGCGATGTTCCGCCGGGGGTTCCCGCGCTGGGAGGCATTCGCACCCTACGTCGATCCGCGCTTCTCGTCCGGGTTCTGGCGGCGAATGGGAGGTGAGGAATGCAGAAAATCGTGATCTTTGGCGCGACCTCGGCGATCGCTGCGCACTGTGCCAGACTTTGGGCTGTGCGCGGCGAAGCGCTCTTTCTCGTCGCGCGCAATGGGCAACGGCTCGAGCGCCTGCTGGCCGATCTGCGGGTACGAGCGCCGGGCGGGACCGTCGAGGGTGCCGTTGCCGACATCGAGGACTTCGCAAAGCACGAGGCGCTGCTCGATCGAGCGGCGGCGGCGCTCGGCGGCATCGACATCGTGCTGATCGCGCACGGCTCGCTGCCCGACCAGAAAGTCTGCGAAAGCTCGGTCGATCTGACCCTTCGCGAGATCCGTGTCAATGCGCTCTCGGTCGTTTCACTCGCGACACACGTCGCCAACCGCTTCGAAACCCAGGGGCGCGGGGTGCTCGCGGTGATCGGCTCGGTGGCCGGAGACCGCGGCCGGCAGAGCAACTACGTCTATGGCGCGGCCAAGGGCATGGTCGCGATCTTCCTGCAGGGGTTGCGCAACCGGCTCGCCCGCCACGGCGTCACGGTGCTGACCATCAAGCCGGGCTTCGTCGATACGCCGATGACGGCGCACCTGGAAAAGAAGGGGCCGCTTTGGGCCAGGCCCGAGGAGGTGGCGGCCGGTATCGTCGCCGCGATCGACGCCCGGCGCGACGTCGTCTACCTGCCCTGGTTCTGGCGCTGGATCATGCTGGTGATCCGGGTCGTTCCGGAATCGCTGTTCAAGCGGCTGTCGCTCTGATCGCGTCCTGGCCGCTCAGAGCATGTCGGGCGTGACCATCGCCCGCAGCACGACCTGATCCTCACCTTCCCGCATTCGGCGGGAGAACCACCAGACCGCGCCCTTCTTCACCGACCAGTCGGCTTCTTCGCCGGAGAGGAGCAGGGCAGCGAGCCGGCCGAGGGTCGGCTGATGGCCGACGATGATGCAGACGGGCCGGGCCGGCGTGTCACCACGGCTGACCAGCCCGTAGGGCGCAGGACGCCCCGCAGGGGCGGTCCCAAACGAAGTTTGGGACGGGGCGCCGCCCCGCAGTTTGGCTGTCTTGTACGGCTCGATCCAGCCGGCGGCGGCGAGCAGTTCGGCGACGTCGGCGCCGGGCCCGATCTTCGCTTCGATCTCGAAGGGCAGGCCAAGCGCGTGCGCGGTCTGCTGGGTGCGTTCCGTCGGGCTGACGAGCACGAGGGGCACGCGCTCCTTCAGGCGGCTGCGCAGCCAGGCGGCCATCTTCCGTGCCTGTTTTTCGCCGCGCGCGGTCAGCCGCCGCTTGGCGTCGGCCTTGCCGTCGCCGTCCTCGGCCTCGGCGTGTCGCCAGAGAATCAGGTCCATCGTCGTTTCCCCGTCGTCGTCGCCCGGCATTGTCGCCGTCGCGCATGTCACGGTGTTTACCGCGGTTTCGGCAGCCGGCGCAGGCGTTCCAGAAGCGCAGGCACCGTGGCCATCAGCGCCGCGTGGCGCGGGCCGTGCCAGCCGCCGACGAGCGTCACCGCCTCGCGCAGGCGGGGGTCGTGTCCGGCGCAGTCCATCAGCAGCGCGCCCGCGTTGGCCAGATCGTTCAGTTGTCCCAGGGTCTCCTGCGCCCGGGCAAGCTCCTCCGCCATGCGTCGGCGCGCCTTGCCGCGGCCGAGCGAAACGAAGAATTCCAGGCCGTAGCGCAGCCGCTTGATGCCGATGCGCAGGGCGTGAAGCGAAGCCGGATCCTCGGCGGTGGCCGCGTCGGCGAGCTCGCGAACCTTGCGCCGCAGCTTTTTCAGCCGCGTCGCGGCGAAATCCGCGGTGGTGCCGGCCTCTGGCGGTCGTGTTGCCGTGAGCTCACAGCAGTAGGCGGTGAGCTGGATCATCAGCCGGCCGAATTCCCGCGAGTTCAGATAGGCGACGGCCTGCTGACGCGCGGCGTGACGGCGGTCGGTGACGGTCGCCGCGAGCGCGGCGAGGCGTGGCTCGTCCGGCAGTGCGGCGACGACCGGATCGACGATCTCGGCAAGCAGGACGTCGAAGTCGCGTGCGCGGCCGAGAAGCCGCATCATCTCGCGCAGCGGCGGCAGCAGGTCGCGTACCCTGGCCGGGGACAGGAGCGGCGAGAACAGCCGGAGCGCCGCGCGCAGCCTCCGGGTGCCGACACGCAGCTGATGGATGTATTCGGGATCCGGGCTGGTCGCGGCGCCGGCGTGGTTGCGTTGCATCTGTTCGAGGCACGAAGACGAGACGGCCTGGAACGCGGAAAGCGGCGCTGCCGACGGATCGAGCCGTATCGAAGCGGCCCGGGCCGGGGCCGGAGAGATACCGGCGTGCAGGAGAAAACCGCGTTCGGCCTTCGACAGCGGCGCGGGCAGGAGCGGCACCTGCCGGGAAAGTTCGAGGGCCAGGTCGAACAGGCGCGGGATGTCGCCGCCCGCGAGTTCGATTTCGATCTCCGAGACGGCCTCGCGCCGGCCGGCCGCGGCGATCCAGCCACGGTCGAGCATCAGCGAGACGTTGCCGAACGACCAGGTCGTGCGCCGGAAGCTGGTTTCGAACAGCGGCGCGAGCCTCGCGCGCACACGCGGCTTGTCGAGCTGCTGCCGCAATTCGTCGTCGATGTCCGAGAAGTCGAAATGGCCGGTGTAGGGCGCTTCCCATTCCGGCCGCTGCGACAGGCCGCCGGTACCGCTGCCGGCGCACTTGACCGTCTGGAGCCAGCGTCGGCCCTGGCGACGCAGGCGCACGGCGATGCCGCTCTTCCAGAGAGCCAGTTCCGGCGTGTCGTAATAGATGCTGGTGAGCTTTGCGCCGTGTCTTTCGGCGGCGGTCTTCAGCAACGGATGACGAAGGAAGAGACGTTGCGCCGATTCCGGCAGCGCCAGCTTGAGTTCGATTTCGTTGCCCATGGCGGGTGCGATTATGCCCCGCCGGCCCGCGGCGATTGTTACAGCCGGCTCACTCGTAACGCAGCGCCTCGATCGGCGAGAGTCTGGCGGCCTTGCGGGCCGGATAGTAGCCAAAGAACACGCCGACCGCAGCGGCGAAGCCGACCGCGAGCGTGATCGCCGAGGGCGAAAGTTCGATGCGCCAATCGGCGAAATGACCGACGAGGTACGATGCGCCGATGCCGACGGCGATGCCGATGAGGCCGCCGATCAGGGACAGCGTCACGGCCTCGACGAGGAATTGGCGCAGGATGTCGCGGCTGCGCGCGCCGACGGCCATGCGCAGTCCGATCTCGCGGGTGCGCTCGGTCACCGAGACGAGCATGATGTTCATGATGCCGATGCCGCCGACGAGTAGCGACACCGAGGCCACGGCGGCCAAAAGCGTCGCCAGCACGCGCGAGGAGGCCTCCTGTGCCTGGAGCACCTCGGTCATGTTGCGGACGTTGAAGTCGTCGTCCTGGCCGGGCTGGAGGCGGTGCCGCTGGCGCAGCAATTCGCGGACCTTCTCTTCGGCGAGCTTGATGTCGACCCCGGGCCGAACCTTGACCGAGATCGAGCCGACGGCGCGGCTCTTGGCCAGCGCCAGCGCACCGAGGATGCGCTTCCTCGCCGTCGGCAGCGGCAGCAGGATCACGTCGTCCTGGTCGGAGCCCGAGAGATTTTGGCCCTTGCGCTCGAGCACGCCGATGACCGTGAGCGGCACCTTGCGGATGCGGATTACCTGGTCGATCGGACTTTCGTCGCCGAACAGGTTCTTCGCCACCGTCTGGCCGAGGAGCGCCACCTTGGCGGCGCCGTTGGTCTCGGCCTGGTCGAAGAGGCGGCCTT
The DNA here is from genome assembly GCA_964530115.1 of uncultured Rhodocyclaceae bacterium. Taxonomy (GTDB): domain Bacteria; phylum Pseudomonadota; class Gammaproteobacteria; order Burkholderiales; family Rhodocyclaceae; genus Fen-999. The sequence goes on from CAZGYD010000058.1 coordinate 78,850, forward strand.
CGGAGACCGACCACTCGCGCGCCTCGAAATACTCGGGCGTGACGCCAAAGAAAGTGGTCGACCAGTTGGCGTTGCCGGCGACGACCTGGCCGCTGCCGCGCAGCGCGGGCGCCGCGGTCTGGATCTCGTCCGGGAGCTCGCGGGCGATCGCCAGCGCGTCGTCTTCGGAGATCGTCTGCGTGACGCCGGCGCCGGTGCGTGCGCCGGTGAAGGTCGCCGAGGCCGAAAAGATGATGATCAGGTTCGAGCCGAGGCTGCGGATCTGTTCCTCGACGCGCGCCTGGGCACCGTTGCCGACGGCGATCATCACGATCACCGCGGCGACGCCGATGATGATGCCGAGCATGGTCAGCATCGAGCGCAGCTTGTTCACGCGCAGGGCGCCGAGGGCGATCTTGAGGATGGCGAGGAAGCTCATGGCAGTGTCGCGGCCGATCCGGCGAGCTGCGCCACGGCGTCGTCCGGCCGGTTGGCCCGGTCCTCGACCACCCGGCCGTCACGGAAGAGAATGATCCGCCCGGCGAAGGCGGCGATGTCGCGCTCGTGGGTGACGAGGACGATGGTGATGCCCTTGCGGTTGAGCTGCTGCAAAAGCGCCATGATCTCGATGCTGGTGTGCGAATCGAGCGCGCCGGTCGGCTCGTCGGCGAGGACCAGGGCGGGATCATTGACGAGCGCGCGGGCGATGGCGACGCGCTGCTGCTGGCCGCCGGAGAGCTGCGTCGGCAGGTGGTCGCTGCGGCCGGCGAGGCCGACCTCGGCAAGCCGCGCCAGCGCCCGTTCGCGGCGGACCTGCGGCGGAACACCGGCGTAGAGGAGCGGCAGGGCGACGTTGTCTTCCGCGCGGGTGCGCGCGAGCAGGTTGAAGTGCTGGAAGACGAAGCCGATCCGGCGGTTGCGGATCGCCGCCAGCGCGTCGCCGGGCAGGCGGGAGACCTCCTCGCCATCGAGCCAGTACTGGCCGGTCGTCGGCTGGTCGAGGCAGCCGAGCAGGTTCATGAAGGTCGACTTGCCCGAACCCGAGGGCCCCATCACGGCGACGAACTCGCCGGCCTCGATGTCGATCGAGACGCCGCGCAGGGCATGGACCACCGTGCTGCCGAGCCGGTATTCCTTGCCGAGGTCGACCGTGCGTATGAGCGGCATCAGAACGGGCGCGGGCCGCCAGGCGCCGAAGGCTTGGCCGGCGGCGCCGATACGCCGACGATCACCTCCATGCCTTCGGCGATGCCTTCGCCCGAGATTTCCGTGGCCGAACCGTCGCTGATGCCGGTCTGGACCTCGATCGCCTTCGGCCGGCCGCCCTCGTCGGGCACCCAGATGCGGTTCGGCACATTGCTGCGTTTGCCGCGCGGCCCCGCCGGCGTGTTACCACGGCTGAGTTTCGCGGCGTCGGCCGGTTTCGCGGTGTCATCGTCCGGCCGGAAGCGCAGCGCGGCATTGGCGACCTTGAGCACGTCGTCCTTGTGCGCCGTGGCGATCTTGACGTTGGCGGTCATGCCCGGCAGCAGGATCAGGTCGGGATTGGCGGCGGAGACGATGACGGTGTAGGTGACGACGTTGGAAGTCACGGTCGCCGACTTGCGCACCTGGAGCACTTCGCCGCGGAAACTGCGGCCCTGGAAGGCATCGACGGTGAAGCTCACCTTCTGGCCGACGGCGACGCGACCGACGTCGGCTTCGTCGATCGAGGTCTCCACCTGCATGTCGGAGAGGTTGCGGGCGATGATGAACAGCTCCGGCGCCTGGAGGCTCGCGGCGACGGTCTGCCCAGGCTCGATGCTGCGCTTGACGACGACGCCGTCGACCGGCGAACGGATCTCGGTGCGGGCGAGATCGACGCGCGCCTGGGCGAGCTGGGCCTCGCGCTGGCGGACGATCGCCTCGCTGTTCTTCACCTGTGCCTCGGCCAGCTCCAGCTGGGCGCGCGCGGCGTCGAAGGTGGTCTTCGCCTTGTCGCGCTCGGCTGCGGAGATGAAGCCCTTTTCGACGAGCATGGCCTTGCGCTCGTAGTCGCGCTGTGCCTCGGCGAGATTGACCTGTGCCTGGTACGCCTGGGCGCGTTGTACGCTCACCGCGGAGCGCGCGGCCTCCAGATCGGCTTCGGCCTGGCGCACGCGGTACTGGTACGTTTCCGGGTCGATGCGGGCGACGAGCTGGCCCGCTTTCACCGGCGAATTGAAGTCGACGAGGATTTCCTTGATCTGGCCGGAGATCTGCGAACCGACCTGGACGGCGGAGACCGGGTTCAGCGTGCCGGCCGCGGCGACCGTCGCGGTCAGCGGCCCCCGTTCGATCTTCGCCAGCTTGTACGCTGGCTTTCGCGCGTCGCCGTAAATCCAGGCATAAGCGCCAATGCCCGTCAGGACGAGGCCGGCGAGGGCGACGAGAAGGAACGCGCGACGCTTCATGCCGGCGATTCTAGCCGCGGCCGCAGTCGCCGGGCGTAACCAGTTGTATCAGCCCAGGCCCGGGTTGCCAGTCAAACCGACGAGCTTCGGCGTGTTGAGGCGGCGTGGCGTGACCGTCTTCTTGTCGCGCAGCCAGCGGGCGACGACCTCCCAGATCGGCTCGCCGGTCACGCCTTCGCCGACGGGTGCCCAGCCGGCGACCTTGTACTTCCTGCCGGCTTCGAGCGGCTTGCCGCCGAGGCGCATGTCCTGGATGCGTTCGCCGACCTTGGCATTCGGGGCGCAGGTGTAGGTGAGCCCGCCGACGCGGACCATGTCGCCGCCCTGTTGGTAATAGGGATCGGGATTGAACAGGTTGTCGCCGACGTCTTCGAGGATGGTCTTGATCTGCTCGCCGGTCATCTCGGTGAGCGTCGAGTGCGGATAGGTGATCGCGGTCTGGTCCATCAACTGCTCGAAGGTGATCGGCTCGCCCGGCAGGATGCTCGTGCCCCAGCGGAAGCCCGGCGAGAAGGCGAGATCGGCGCCCTTGACTTCCATCATCGCATCGAGGATCAGCTGGTCCCAGGAGCCATTGAAGTTGCCGCGGCGGTAGAGCAGCCCCTCGGTGACCGCGAGCTTTTCTTCGAGCTTCGCCTTGTAGGGCGCACGGATCTTCTCGATCAGCGCGGCCATCTCGGCGTCGGCGGGCAGCAGGTTCGAGAACACCGGCAGGAGCCTGTAGCGGAAATCGGCGACCTTGCCGTTCTTCACCTCGAAATCGAGCACGCCGAGGAACTTGCCGTTCGAGCCGGCATTGGTGACCAGCGTCACGCCGGCAGCGTTCTTCACCTTGACCGGTTGCGGCACGCCGTCATGGGTGTGGCCGCCGAGGATGGCATCGATGCCGGTGACCCGGCCCGCCATCTTGAGATCGACGTCCATGCCGTTGTGCGAGAGCACGACGACCACCTGCGCGCCCTTGCCGCGCACCTCGTTCACCATCTTCTGCATGTTCTCGTCCTGGATGCCGAAGCTCCAGTCGGGAACCATCCAGCGCGGATTGGCGACCGGCGTATAGGGGAAGGCCTGGCCGATGACGGCGACCTTGACGCCGTTCATCTCGCGGATCGCGTAGGGCTGGAACACCGGGTCGTTGAAGTCGGCGGTGACGACGTTCTGGGCGAGGAAATCGATCCTGCCCTTGAAGTCGTTGTCGACGATCTGCTTCACGCGCTCGTGGCCGAGCGTGAATTCCCAATGCGGGCACATCATGTTCACGCCGAGCAGCTTGCAGGCATCGACCATGTCCTGGCCCTTGGTCCATAGCGCCGTCGCCGAGCCTTGCCAGGTGTCGCCGCCATCGAGCAGCAGGGCGCCCGGGCGGCTTGCGCGCAGGCGCTTGACCAGGGTCGCCAGATGGGCGAAGCCGCCGACCTTGCCGTAGGTCTTCGCCGCCTGCTCGAAGTCCAGGTAGGTAAAGGCGTGCGCCTCGGCCGTACCGGGGCGGATGCCGAAAGCCTTGAGCAAATGCTCGCCGACGAGGTGCGGCACCTTGCCGCTGGCCGGGCCGAAACCGATATTGACGCTCGGTTCGCGGAACCAGACGGGCAACAACTGCGCATGGCAGTCGGTGAAATGGAGGAAATGGACGTTGCCGAAGCGGGGCAGGTCGTAGAGCTTCTCGCCCCCCTGGGCGGCGAGCAGTTCGGGGCTGTCGAGGGCGAAACCGGCCGCCGAGGCGGCCGCCAGCACTTGCAGGAATTCACGGCGGTTCATCGACATCTGGGCGTCTCCGGAGGGCGAAAAAGGGCCTGGCCGGGCCAGGCCAGGCGGGCTGCGCGGGGGATTACTTGTTGACGGGCGACTCGGGATCGAGCAGCAGCGCGACCAGATGCTTGATCTGCTGCTCGTTGAGCGCGCCGACGTGACCGAAGCGCGGCATCTCGGAGCAGAGGTTGTAGCTCTTGGCGTTGAAGATCTTGCTATAGGTGTATTTCTGGATCTCCAGACTGTTGCCACGCAGCTTGCCGTACTGGTAGAGGCTCGGTCCGATGGTGCCGTATGACATTTCCTTCGGGCTGATCTGGTGGCAGTTGTAGCAGTTGCCGCCGACCGGCAGGCCCGGCTGGTCCGTCCAGGTGAAGCCGCGGCCGCTCTGGGCGATCTTCTCGCCTTCCTTCCAGTCGCCCATCAGCTTGCCGTCGGCCGGCCACTTGACACTGGCCAGCTGGTCCGCCTCCAGCTGCTTGGTGATGTATTCGGGCGGATTGTTGCCGGTGCGGTTGCAGATGGCCTGAACACCGTCCTCGGTGAGCCGCTCGATGCCGGCCTGGCCACGCGGCTTGAAGTCGCGCTTGATGAGCTCGAGTGCCTTGGCGCGGTGCTCGGCATCGGCGGCGGCGGGCAGGCTGCCGGCGAGCAGGCCGGAGGCCGCGAAGATCAGTGCGATGGTGCGTGCGTTCTTCATGTGTCATGTCTCCCTGTCAGCGCTTGATGCCGGGGCCTTTGTAGATCTGGCCGTTGGCGTTGCCGATCATGTAGGTGAGCAGGCTGGTGACGACGTCCGATGCGTATTTCGGTTCCGGGAAGCGCTGCTGCCGGAAGCAGTCGTTCATCCGCCACTGGTGCGTGAGCATGACGCCGCCGGTCATCCGGTAGCCGGGCCAGCCTTGAACGCCTTTGATCGCGCCCTTGCCGGTGCTGATGTTGGGCAGGTTCTGCATGCGGATGCGCTTGCCGTCCGAGCCGTGGCAGGTGTTGCAGGAGAAGTCGTAGGGACCGGCGCGGTAATTGACGACCTCCTTGCCGGTCTCGTAGACGTCGCGCACGCGCGGGTGGTCGAGCGGCACGGCGATCTTCATGTCCTTCGACTGGGCGGCGACGTAGGTGACGAGATTGGTGATGTCGGGCGCGCCCGGATCGTTCTCGCGATGGAAGGGGTTCTTGGCGATGTCGTCGAACTTGAAGCCCTGCTTCTCGACCATGCACCAGACGATGCGCCGCTCGGCGTCCATCACCGCATCGGCATCGGCGAAGTAGCGGGGCATCTGCACATAGGCACCCTTGACGACCCCGATACCCTGGCCAAGATCACAGGTCTCGGCGAGCGAGACATTGTTCGGGCCGCGTTTGGCCTTCCAGAGCTCCTCGCCCTTCATCTCGAAGAGCTCCGCCGGGTTGGAATCCTCCATCTGGGCGCGGAACTTCTCGAATTCCTTGGTCGCCTCGTCCGGCTCCTCGGCGGCCTGAGCCGCCGGCGCCGGGGCTTTCTTCTGCGCTTTGGCCGCCGACGGCTTGGCCGGTTTCGTCTGGGCGAAACTCAGCTGTGGTGACACGCCGAGCGTCAACGCCGCGCCCATGGCAATGATGATTTTCATGACTCCTCCTCTGGTAGAACCTTCTCACACCTGCAGGTAGCGCCAGCCCTGGTTCAGCCGCCGGGCGATCTCCTCGACCGCCGAGGGTACGACCTCGATGTCGGGCATCAGGTCGAAACCGATGCCGCGCTCGCGCAGGCGGTCCATCGCCTCGTTGCAGGCGACGAGCCGCAGATTCGCATGCCGGCGCCGGATCTCGGCGATCCGCGTCTCCAGTTCCGGGTTGCCGGCCTGCATCATGCGAATGCCGCCGCCATTGGCGACGAACTCGACCTCGATGAGCCGCCCGGAAAGGTCGCGCGTCGAGGCGAGCTGCTCCGCCTTGCGCAGCGCGGCCTCGATGTCGCGGGGTGCCCCGGAGACGAGGTGCAGGACGACCCGACCGCCCTGCGCCTGGATGGCCTCGAGCTGCGGCGCGGGAATCCAGGCCGCGTCGTATTGTTCATGCGCCAGCCAGCCGCCGCCGGCGCCGATGGCGAGCAGCAGGCAGGCGGCGATCGGTAGCCCGAGCATCCGCCAGGAGGATTTGCGCGTCTTGCGGCCCTTGTCCGCCGGCAGCGGATGGGCACTGCGCACCAGTTCCTTGAGATGCCAGGTCTCGCAGACCTTGGCCCGCAGCGTCGCATCCGCGGCGATGCGTTCGAGCATCTCGGCGCGCTCGGCGCCGGTGAGCTCGTTGTCGGCAAAGGCGTTGAGAAGCTCGTCGGAAATTTCGCGGTTCATTTCACCCTCGCAATCCGGGGGGCGGGGGCCGGGCAGGCCGCCTGTTCGCGCAGGCTCTGCTTCAGCGCGTTGCGCGCCCGGGAAAGCCGGCTCATCACCGTGCCGATGGGGATTTCGAGAATGGCGGCGACCTCGGCGTAGGAGAACTCCTCGAGGTCGACCAGCGTTACCACCTCGCGCTGGCCGACCGGAAGCGCGGCGACGGCCTGACGGACGCGCCGGACCACCTCGCTTTGCAGGCAGTCGGACTCCGGCGTGCCCTCGGCGACCAGGAGGTCGTCGTCGAGCTCGGCGACATCGGCCATCTCGCGATGGGCCCGCAGGTGGTCGTGCCAGCAATTGGCGAGAATGCCGCACAGCCAGGCATGCAGCGCGTGCTCGTCGCGGAGCTGGTCGTGGTGCCGGAGCCCCTTGACCAGCGTTTCCTGAACCAGATCGTCGGCCAGTGCCCGGTTGCGGCACCACGAATGCGCAAGCCGCCACAGCCGCGGGCGGCTCTCCTCCATGCGCGCTTCGAATTCCCTGGTCCGATGGATGAGCTTGAACATGCTCACGGTCGGGCTCCCCCTCGTATTCGAATCCTTGTGCAACGATAGACGGGCGCCACGCGGAATTTATTCCAGTGCGCCGATGCGCGGGGACAAAAAAAGAACTCCCCGCGGGCGGGGAGTTCTCTTGGTGGCGCCGGGCGCCGGCGCCGAGGGTGCGAGGTGCGAACTCAGCCCGCGGCGACGGTGGTTTCGTCGGTGCGGGTCTCACCCTTGTTGTCGCGCCACTTGATGACGACTTTGTCGCCGGCCTTGACGCCCTTGACCTTGAAGCCGAACACCGGGTTGCGCGACACCGAGGTGCCGGTCTGCCCCTGGATCACCATCTTGCCGCCGACCTCGACCCAGATCTGCTGGATGAAGTGGTGGGGTATGGTGTTGCCCGCGCTGTCCTTGCGCTGGCCGTTCTCCATGGGGTGGCTCATCATCACGCGGATGTCGGCGACGTCACCCTTCAGCGTGGCGCGGATTTTCATCGGATCTGCCATGTTCTTTCCTCTGTCTCGTTCTGACGTGAGTGTTGCCCGCTTCCGGTCAGCCGCCGCAGCCGCCGACCGTCACCTTGACTTCCTTCTGCGCCGAGAAGTACTTGCCGTCGGCGGTTTTGACCACGGCGCGGACCCCGGTCGTTTCGGCGAGGCGCACGCGCACCTGGATCTCGGGCAGCGCGCCGTTGGCGAAGTCGAAGGCCGCCGCGAGCGGCAGCGGGTTCTTCAGCGACAGGATGGCGATCGAGATCGTGTTGGGGATGTTGCTGACCACGGTCACCGGAACGACCGCGCCGTTCTCGGCGATTTCCGGAGCAGTCAGGACGATGTCCTTGCTGTCGGTGGCGCTCGTGGCACCGATGCCCTTCAGTGCGGCGGAGACGTCGCGGGCATCGAAGGCGGCGCGGTTCCATTCCTCGTTGGCGAGCACCGCCGTCGGCTTGAGTACGCCGGCGGCAAACGCGGCCGCCAGTGCGCCCCCGGCGCCGGCGCCCTTCAGCAATGTTCTGCGAAACATGTCCATCTTGCTGCTACCTCCTCGTGGTTTGTAGTTGCTGGTGAATCGAAACGCCCGACTTCGACGGAACAAACTTCGCGGAACCGGAACGCTCCCATACAACGCTTGAGACGTCGGAAGCGCCTACATTATTCCCGGTGTCCCAAAAAATCCAGTATCGACCCCCTCCGGCATCACTTGGCCAGCCAGTGGCCCGACTTGCCGCCGGCTTTTTCGAGCAGCCGCACCTCCTCGATGACCATGCCGCGATCGACGGCCTTGCACATGTCGTAAATGGTCAGCAGCGCCACGCTCGCGGCGGTCAGCGCCTCCATCTCCACTCCCGTGCGCCCGACCGTCTGCGCCACTGCCTCGCAGTCGACGGCGCCGGCTTCCTCGTCCAGCCTGAATTCGACGGCGACGCGCGTGAGCGGGATCGGATGGCACAGCGGAATCAGCTCGCCGGTGCGCTTCGCCGCCTGAATTGCCGCGATGCGCGCCACGCCGAGCACATCGCCTTTCCTGCCGGCGCCCTCGCGGATCACGGCGAGCGTCGCCGGCTGCATGCGGATCCGCCCCGCGGCGCGGGCGAGGCGTTCCGTCTCGGGCTTGCCGCCGACATCGACCATGTGCGCCTGGCCCGCGGCGTCGAAATGGGTGAGCCGAGCGTTTGCTGACATCCGCTTACAAATGCCCTGTCGGTGATTCCTGAACGAAGCGGGGGGAACGTTATCATAGTTTCCATGCGCGCCCGCTGGATTCCGTTGTGCATCGCCGCGATCGTGGCCGCCATGGTGCCGGCCGCGAGGTCCGACGAACTGCCGGATCTCGGCGAAGTGGCCCAGGCGGATCTGTCGCCGCCCGCCGAGCGGCGCATCGGCGAATCGATCATGCGCGAGATTCGCCTGCGCGAACCGGCCTACATCGACGATCCAGAAATCAACGGTTACCTGAACCGGCTGGGCCGTCGGCTCGCCAGCCAGCTCGACGACCGCCGGCAGGAGTTCGAGTTCTTCGCCCTGCGGGATGCAACCCTCAACGCTTTCGCCCTTCCCGGCGGCTACATTGGTGTTCACAGCGGCCTGATCGTCGCCTCGCAGTCGGAATCCGAACTGGCCTCGGTGCTCGCCCACGAGATCTCCCATGTCACGCAGCGCCACATGGCACGCATGGTGAGCCGACAGAATCAGGGCCAGATGGCCTCGCTGCTCGCGCTCGCGGTCGCCATCCTCGCGGCCCGCAGCAATCCGGACGTGGCCATGGGCGCCGCCATCGCCGGCCAGGGCGCGGCGATCCAGAACCAGCTCAACTACTCGCGCGACTTCGAGCGCGAGGCCGATCGCCTCGGCTTGCAGTTGCTCGATCGGGCCGGCTTCGACGTTCGGGACATGGGAACCTTCTTCGGTCGCCTGCAGAAGTTCGGCCGCGTCTATGAGAACAACGCTCCCGCCTATCTGCGCACCCACCCCTTGACCACCGAGCGCATCGCCGACATGGAGAACCGCATCCAGCTGCGGCCCTACCGGCAGGTGTCCGATTCGCTCGATTACCTGCTTGTCCGGGCCAAGCTCCGGGCCCAGCAGGGAACCCCGGACGAGGCCGTCGCCCATTTCGACACGTTGATGGCCGACCCAAGTACCGCAACCTCGAGCAGGGAACCCCGGACGAGGCCGTCGCCCATTTCGACGCCTTGGTCAGGGAGCGGCGGTTCGCCTCGGAGACGGCAACGCGTTACGGCCTGGCCGTCGCTTCGCTGCGCGCGGACAGGCTCGCCGCGGCCGAGGCCCAGATGGTCGCGCTGCGCCGCCTCAAGGCCGCTTCGCCGATGATCGAGACGCTCGCCGCCGACCTGCGCCTGCGCCGGCAGGACGCCGCGGGCGCGATACGGATCCTGCGGGATGCGGCGTCCCGCTACCCGGACGACCGGGCCGTCGCCTACGCGCTCGTCGAGGCGCTCCTCATCGACCGTCGGGCAGACGAAGCGCTCGCCGTCGCGAGCGCCGACATCCAGGCCTACACGACCGATGCGCGGATGCGCGGTCTCCAGGCCAAGGCCTATGCCTTCCTCGGCAAGCGCTTACGGGAACACTGGTCCCAGGCGGAGGTCTACGCGTTGCAGGGCCAGTTCCTTGCCGCGATCGAGCAGCTCCAACTGGCGCAGCGGGCGCCGGATGGGGACTTCTATGAACGCTCGCAGGTCGACGCCCGCCTGCGTGAAATCAAGGCCCTCTACGCCGAAGAGCAGCAGCACCGGAAACCCTGATTTGATCTGGATCAAAAGCTCGGATCGCTTGATCGGGGTCGCTTATTCCCCTATCGAAAAATAGATTCATTTGGCCGTCGGCGAAGTGCTAGCCTTCGAGTCCTTCGCAGAATCAGACCGAACAACGGGAGGAGTTCACCGAATGGCACTCGTAAATCCGCATGGCGGCGGCCCGCTCAAGCCCCTGCTGCTCGAAGGTCAGGCGCTCAAGGACGAACAGGCCCGCGCCCAGTCCCTACCGAAGATCAAGGTCAGCTCCCGCGAGGCGGGCGACATCATAATGATGGGCATCGGCGGCTTCACGCCGCTCGAGGGCTTCATGACCAAGGCCGACTGGCAAGGGGTCTGCGACGGCATGAAGATGGCCAACGGCCTCTTCTGGCCGATCCCGGTCACCCTCTCCACCGATGACGAGAGCATTTCGACCGGCAGCGAGATCGCGCTGGTCGGCACGCGGCTCGACGGCAAGGACGAAGTCCTCGCGACGATGAAGGTCGTCGAAAAGTACGCAATCGACAAGGCCCACGAGTGCATGGAGGTCTACAAGACCACCGACCTCGAGCATCCCGGTGTCAAGATGGTCATGAGCCAGGGCAAGTACAACCTGGCCGGACCGATCAAGGTGCTGTCCACCGGCGGCTTCAAGGAGAAGTACGGCGAGCAGTTCATGACCCCGGCGGAGACGCGCAAGAAGTTCGAGGAAATGGGCTGGACCAGGGTCGCCGCTTTCCAGACCCGCAACCCGATGCACCGCTCGCACGAGTATCTGGCCAAGATCGCCATCGAGACGATGGATGGCGTGCTGATCCACTCGCTGCTCGGCAACCTGAAGCCCGGCGACATCCCGGCCGAGGTGCGCCAGGAGGCGATCAAGGTCCTGCTCGACAACTACTTCGCCCCGAACACCGCGATCCAGGCCGGCTACCCGCTCGACATGCGCTACGCCGGTCCGCGCGAGGCGCTGCTCCATGCGCTGTTCCGCCAGAACTACGGCTGCTCGCACCTGATCGTCGGCCGCGACCATGCCGGCGTCGGCGACTACTACGGCCCCTTCGATGCCCAGAAGATCTTCGACCAGATTCCCAAGGGCTCGCTCGAGACGGTCAACATGAACATCGACTGGACCTTCTGGTGCAAGAAGTGCGGCGGCATGGCTTCGCAGCGCACCTGCCCGCACACCAAGGACGACCGCATCCTGCTCTCCGGCACCAAGGTGCGCGCGATGCTTTCCGAGGGCCAGGACCTGCCGGTCGAGTTTTCGCGTCCGGAAGTCGCCGCGGTGCTGAAGAAGTACTACGCCAGCCTCGCCGAGCACGAGAAGGTCAAGGTGGAGCTCAAGGGTCACTCGGCCGCTTGAGGCGTCATCCATCGGATTTGGAGCGCCGCGTCCGCCGGAAGCGGATTCGCCAAGCGTACGATTGGCCCCGGCCAAGAAGGGCGCGGCTCTAAATGGAGCGCTGCCGCAAGGCGGCGGATTGTTAGCTAACAAGGAGAAGAGGTAATGCCTACATTCGTTCGTACCGAAAAATGCGACGGCTGCAAGGGTCAGGACAAGACCGCCTGCATGTACATCTGTCCGCATGACCTGATGAAGCTCGACAAGGACGGCACCTACACCGGCCATGCGATGAAGGCCTTCAACCAGGAGCCGGATCAGTGCTGGGAATGCTATTCCTGCGTCAAGATCTGCCCGCAGGGCGCGATCGAGGCCCGTCACTATGCCGACATCGTGCCGCTGGGCGGTTCCGTGCAGCCGATGCGTGGTTCCGATTCCATCATGTGGACCATCAAGTTCCGCAATGGCGTCGTCAAGCGCTTCAAGTTCCCGATCCGCACGACGGCCGAAGGCTCGATCGATCCGTACGGCGGCAAGCCGATGCCCAAGCTCTCGCAGCTCGCCGAAACCGGTTCGTTCACCCGTGACGTGATGGGTGGCTTCCGTGCCGGCAATCCTGCCGAACTGATCCGCAAGTAATTCAACGCATCGAGGAAACTGACATGGCTGGAACATTCGAAAATCCCGAAATCGTCCAGGAAGAACTGGACATCCTGATCGTCGGCGGCGGCATGGCTGCCTGCGGCTGCGGCTTCGAAATCATGCGCTGGGCCGAGGCCGTCAAGGCCGAGACCGGCAAGGAACTGAAGATCAAGCTGGTGGACAAGGCCGCGCTCGACCGCTCCGGCGCCGTGGCGATGGGTCTGTCGGCGATCAACACCTACATCGGTCCGCGTCAGGACCCGGCCGACTACGCGCGCATGGTCTCCAACGACCTGATGGGCATCACGCGTGACGACCTGGCCTACGACCTCGGCCGTCACGTCGACGACTCCGTGCACCTGTTCGAGGAATGGGGCCTGCCGATTTGGAAGACCGACGAGAACGGCGAGCGCCACGACGGCGCCCAGGGTCTGCCCGCACTCAAGGACGGCGGCAAGCCCGTGCGTTCCGGCAAGTGGCAGATCATGATCAACGGCGAGTCCTACAAGTGGATCGTGGCCGAGGCCGCCAAGAAGGCCCTGGGCATGGACCGCATCCAGGAACGGATCTTCATCGTCAAGCTGGTGAACGACAAGAACGACAAGAACCGCATCGCCGGTGCCGTCGGTTTCTCCGTGCGCGAGCACAAGGTCTACGTCTACAAGGCCAAGGCCATCCTGCTCGCCGCCGGCGGCTGCGTGAACATCTTCCGTCCCCGCTCCGTCGGTGAAGGCACCGGCCGTGCCTGGTACCCGGTGTGGAACGCCGGTTCCACCTACGCCATGGCCGCCGAAGCCGGGGCGGAGCTCACCATGATGGAGAACCGCTTCGTGCCCGCCCGCTTCAAGGACGGCTACGGCCCGGTCGGCGCCTGGTTCCTGCTGTTCAAGGCCCAAGCCACCAACGCCTTCGGCGAGGTGTACATGGTCAAGAACAAGGAACTGCTGAACGACTACCCTCCGTACGGTCAGGCCGCCGTTCCCGCCTCCTGCCTGCGCAACCACCTGATGCTCAAGGAGATGAAGGAAGGCCGCGGTCCCATCTACATGGACACCGTCACCGCGCTGGCCAAACTGCGCGAGACCCTGTCCCCGCGTGAGGTCAAGCACCTCGAAGCCGAAGCCTGGGAAGACTTCCTCGACATGTGCGTCGGCCAGTGCGGCATTTGGGTGGGCGAAAACATCGAGCCGGAGAAGAAGAACTCCGAACTGATGCCCACCGAGCCCTACCTGCTCGGCTCGCACTCCGGCTGCTGCGGCATCTGGGTGTCCGGTCCCGAGGATGTGGGTGCGCCCACCGAGGAGGCCCACCCCGAGAAAGACAAGATCCCGGCCCACCTGCCCTCCGGCTGGCATTGGGGCTACCGCGGCATGACCACGGTCAAGGGTCTGTTCACCGCCGGTGACGGCGTGGGCGCATCCGGCCACAAGTTCTCCTCCGGCTCGCACGCCGAAGGCCGCATTGCCGCCAAGGCCATGGTCAAGTACTGCCTCGACAACAAGGATCTGAAGGTCGAGCTGGACACCCCCGTGGAGCAACTGGTGGAAGAGATCTACAAACCGGTGCGCAACTACCTGGAGTTCAAGGACTACACCACCGCCATCGACGTCAACCCCAACTACATCACGCCCAAGATGCTGCAGTTCCGTCTGCAGAAGATCATGGACGAGTACGTAGCCGGCGTGGCCACCTACTACACCACCAACGCCAAGATGTTGGAGGTGGCCGAAGAGAAGCTGCAGATGCTCAAGGAAGACGCCCAGAAGATGCGCGCCAAGGACCTGCACGAACTGCTGCGGGCCTGGGAGAACTACCACCGCATCCTCACGGCCGAGGCCCACATGAAGCACATCCAGTTCCGTGAAGAGAGCCGCTACCCCGGCTTCTACTATCGCGCCGACAAGAACTTCGTCGACGAGGAGAACTGGCACTGCTTCGTGAACTCGATCTACGACAAGACGACCCACCAGTGGACCGTGTTCAAGCGCGCCCACGTGGACCTGGTCGACAAGTCCAAGCTGTTCAAGCCCGCCGCGCACTGAGCGGTCAGGGTCAAGCTGAGAAACCGGGCGCCCACAAGGTGCCCGGTTTTTTACTTTTCAGTTCACAGGCAACAGAGGTCAGGTTACCGTTGTTCGTCGGCTTTGCCGGCGGAAACTTATACCGTTGCCTGACCTCTGATAACTGATCTCTGTGCGGAGCACACCATGGACGAAAACCAATTCAAGAACCTGGCGAAGGACGCCCCCTTCGAAGCGGCACCGATCATGCCCAACATGCTGGACGGGGGCCACACCATCCAGTTTCGCTGCCACAAGGGCGTGAAATGCTGGAACGTCTGCTGCAGCAACATCGACATCACCCTGACCCCCTATGACATCCTGCGGCTCAAGAACCGCCTGGGCCTGTCCTCGGGCGAGTTCCTGCAGAAATACACGGTACCCTACGAGATGGACAAGGACGGCATGCCCGGCGTGAAGCTGCGCGCCGTGGACGGTGGCACCGCCTGCCAGTTCATGGTGCCGGAGGGCTGCAGCGTCTACGAGGACCGTCCCACCGCCTGCCGCTACTATCCCGTCGCCCTGATGTCACTGCGCCGCCAGGATGAATACACCGACCGCCAAGCCTATGCCCTGGTCAAGGAGCCGACCTGCCTGGGCCACCAGGAAGCGCGCAAGCTGACCATCGACGAATACCGCCAGGAGCAGGGGGTCACCGATTACGACGAAAAGGGACGCGCATGGCGTCAGCTGGTCTTGAAACGCAAGTCGGCCGGCCCCGCGATCGGACGCCCCACGCCGCTTTCCAACCAGATGTTCTTCATGGCGAGTTACGACCTCGATCGCTTCCGCGCCTTCGTCATCAGCCCCTCGTTCAACGAGACCTACGAGGTCCCGGTGGAGACCATGGCCGAGATCGTCGCCGACGACGAGAAGCTGCTCGACTTTGCCATGAACTTCCTCAAGCAGGTCTTGTTCAATGAGAAATTCCTGGAGGAGCGGCCGGGCGCCCAGGAAAAGCGCATGGCCCGACTGAAGGAAAAGGCCGAACAGATGCGCGCGGAATTCGAGGCCAACCGAGAGCGTCTGGAAGACGAGAAATACTCCGAACACTTCCGCAAACTGGGCGGCGGCGACTGACTGTTCGGCCGCGGTTGTACGCGGCCGAGCGACCCAACCCGCTTCACCACCGATATTGCCGATCACGCAGCTCGTCGCGGATATTGCTCCTGGCCTCGTGCAAGGCCATCTGCAGTCGCCTGCGCTCCTGCGGGCTGAGGTGACCGTCGGCCATGAACTGGCGCTGCAGACGCTCGATCTCACGCTGCTCCGCCAGCAGCCGCTTGGCCTCGCGCGGCGTGAGCTGGCCCGTATGCACACCGTAGCGGATGAGACCGGTCTGTCTCTCCTGGCGGCGGTCGATACGGTCGCTCCAGTGCTCGCTGCCCTGACCGGAGCGCCAGCCCCAGGCCGGCGCCGGCGGGACATGCCGGAGATAGGGATTCTCGGCCGTGGTCTGACAGCCACGTCCGTCGGCCTGTACCGCACCGGCGGCGAGGCCGAGGCTGGCCAGAACCAGGAGGCGCAGGGTCTTCATCATCATGCCGTCTTTCATCGCTCGACTCCTTACATTCAGCCCGGTCCGCACCATGCGGCGCCGGTGATTGAAGCCTAGCCATGGCCTGTAAGCGCTGCGTTTGCTGCCTGTTTCAGCCTGTGACGGGTGGTTACAGCCCTATCCCCTGTTGGCATGGGGGTTGAGACCGGGACACCGGATTAAGGACAATCTGCTCCAGTCTCCCGTGCCGCCCCCATACCCTTTATCAACGCCAGATCCGAGGTCAATTTTGGACGCCCACACCCTCGCCCCCGAAGAGCATTACATCCGCAAGGAACCCTATTACGAGCCGGTCGGCAACGAAATCGCCATCTACGAGGCGGCCTACGCCAACCGCCTGCCGGTGTTGCTGAAGGGGCCCACCGGCTGCGGCAAGACCCGCTTCATGGAATACATGGCCTGGCGTCTCAAGCGGCCCCTGATCACGGTCTCCTGCCACGACGACCTGACTGCCTCCGACCTGGTCGGCCGCCACCTGGTCAAGGGTGGCGAGACGGTCTGGGTGGACGGTCCCCTGACCCGGGCCGTGCGCGTGGGCGGCATCTGTTACCTGGACGAAATCGTCGAGGCGCGCAAGGACACCATGGTGGTGATCCATCCGCTGGCCGACGATCGCCGTACCCTGCCCATGGAAAAACTGGGCCAGATGATCGAGGCGACGGACGCATTCGGACTGGCCATCTCCTACAACCCCGGCTACCAGAGTGTGCTCAAGGACCTGAAACAATCCACCCGGCAGCGTTTCGTCGCCCTGGAGTTCGACTACCCCACACCGGATCTGGAGCGGCGCATCGTCGCCAACGAATCCGGTGTCGACGCCAGCATGGCCGAGCGCCTGGTCAAGTTCGCGCAGATGACCCGCAACCTCAAAGGCAGCGGCCTAGAGGAAGGCGCCTCGACGCGGCTGTTGGTACACGCCGGCAAGCTCATCGCCGGCGGCATCGAGCCGGTGGCCGCCTGCCAGAGCGCAGTGGCTCAGGCCGTCACCGATGACGCCGACATGCTGGCGGCCATGCAGGAACTGTCGTCATCCATCTTTTGAACCATCGCGAGGAGGCCGTCATGTACACCCCTTACTCGATGTTTGCAGTCCTGGCCTGGTTGCTCCCGTTCGCCGCCGACGCGGACGACGACAAGACGCCGAAATCCGGCGCGCAGATATATGAACACTACTGTGCCGCCTGCCATGCCTCAGGCGAGCTCAAGGCCCCTAAGCTGGGCGACCGCAAGGCCTGGCGTCCCCTCATCGCCGAAGGACAGAGCATGCTCGAACGCACGGCCATTCGCGGCATCCGCAAGATGCCGCCCAAGGGTGGTCACCCGCACCTGAGCGACCTGGAGGTCAAGCGGGCGGTGGCCTACATGGCCAATGCAGCCGGTGGCAGGTTCAAGACCTACGAATGACCAGGCCGAGCGTGTCTGCCCCGCAGCTCACCCGCGTCGAGATCGAGGCCCTGCTCGACGAGTGGCTGGAGACCGAATTCACCTTCCACAACGTCGGCCCGGTAGCGCGCGCCTTGTGCCGCCTCGATCGCGACGACCAGGACTTCGTGCTGGACTGGATCAAGCGCATCGCCAGCACCCACATCACACTCGCCTTCCGCTTCAGCCAGCGCGCCCCCGATCTCCTCAAACGGCTCGACCGGCGCGCCATCGAGGCCTGGGCCGTGCACCTGTGCGACACCTACGACCGCGCCGGGATGTATGCCGCCATCACGGTGGCCGATCAGGTCGACGGCTTCATGCACGTGCGCTCCGAACATACCGCCGGCGCCCTGTTCGAGGACATCGCCGGCGTGCTGGGCAATTTCGTGCGCGGCCTGTCGGGCCGCCGGCTGAAGCTGGAGCAGGGGGAAACCCTCTACACCGACGGGGAACGCATCCATCTGCCCGCGATTGTCGCCCGCTTCCCGCATCTGGAGGACAACTTCAAGCTCGCCAAGGCCAGCATCGCCCTGCTCTGGGCGCAGACCCGCTACGGTACGCTGCGCGTCGACATCCAGACCGCCTGCTCACGCTACCCACACCCCGACCGCGCGCTGCGCCAGTTTCATGCCCTCGAGACCCTGCGTCTGGGCGCCTATATCGAGCGCGAACTGCCCGGTCTGCACCGTGAGATGCAGCGGCTGGCGACTGCGCTCGGCGAGGAGATCCCGCCCGCCTGGCAGGCCATGCGCGAGCGGCTCTCAGCGCCACAGGCGGGCGCGGAGGACAGCCTCGCCCTGCTCGACGCGGCCTACGCCCTGCCCGACTTCGACCCCCTCTGTTACCAGGGTGAGCTGCGGCCCGATGCGGTGGTAATCGCACGTGCCGCCCGTCTGGACAAGGAGAAGGCGCGTCTGCGCATCAAGCTCGCGCAACTTGAAGAGGAACTGCGCCGCCACCGTGACGATGTCCCCGCCGCGGACCCAACGCCGACCTCGCAGGACCAGGCCGGATTCGAGGCCAAGGTGCGCGAAGAGGACGGCCGTCTCGACTTCGAGCTCACGCTGGACGGCACCCCCATCGCGCCGCCCGAGGACGTGAAACAACTGCTCACCTCGGTCTGGCTGGACTTCGGCGAGATACCGCCCGAATACCTGGTACCGGCGGGCGAGGGGGAATACGACGCCAGCCATTACGAAGGGCAGGCCGCAGATCCGGACGCGGTCTGGCAGGGGACCTATCACGAGGAAGGCGCGGAGCTCTACCCCGAGTGGGACCACGGCCGCCAGCACTACCGCAAGAACTGGTGCGTGATGCGGGAGAAGGAGGTGAAACCGGTCTATGACGACTTCTACCGCGAGACCCTGACCCGGCACAGCGGCATCGTCAAGGGACTGCGTCGCGCCTTCGAGGCCATGCGCGACGAGAACCGGCTGATGAAGCGTCAGGCTTATGGCGACGAGGTGGACATCGACGCCCTGGTCGAGGCCCTGGCCGATGCGCGCGACGGACGCGAGATGAGCGACCGGCTGTTCGTGCGCCTGCACCGGGCGGAGCGCAACATCGCCGTGATGTTCATGGTCGACATGTCCGGCTCGACCAAGGGCTGGATCAACGAGGCCGAGCGCGAGGCGCTGATCCTGCTGTGCGAGGCCCTGGAGCGCCTGGGCGATCGGTACGCCATTTATGGTTTTTCCGGCATCACGCGCAAGCGCTGCGAACTGTTCCGCATCAAGACCTTCGCCGAGCCCTACACGGACGAGGTCAAGGCGCGCATCGCCGGCATCCGGCCGCAGGAATACACGCGCATGGGCTTTGCCATCCGCCACCTGACCAAGCTGCTGAACCAGGTCGAGGCGCGCACCAAGGTGCTCGTCACCCTGTCCGACGGCCGGCCGGACGACTATTTCGACGTCTACCGCGGTGTCTATGGGGTCGAGGATACCCGCATGGCGCTGCTGGAAGCCCGCCGGTCCGGCATCCATCCGTTCTGCATCACCATCGACCGGGAAGCGCGCGACTACCTGCCGCACATGTACGGCGCCGCCCGCTACATCATCCTGGACGATGTGGCCGACCTGCCCTTCAAGGTGGCGGACATCTATCGCCGCATCACCACCTAGATGAAACGGCCACCATGCTCACTCTGCCCGCCGCCCCGGAGGGGCTATCAGTCCGCTCGAGGCGGCGCGACGCATACTGACCGGCAATGGACAGGCGCCTGATCACCGCCGGCCGCTATTACAGCAATGGCGCCTACGGCCGCGCCTGGGGTGTGCGCCAGGTGCTCGAATTCTCGCTCGACCCCGAGAGCGGCGAGGAGACGGTGAGCTTCAAAGGGGTCGCGGGCGCATGCCGGCGCAAGACCGGCGTGTGCACACTGGATGAATTCTGTCGCTGGGCGAGGCATGAGGTCCGCCTCAACGAGAATTCCTGGCAGCGGGTGGGCCCCGCGGACGACAACCTGCAGGCGGAATCGGGTAGTGGCGGTCAGGATACCTGACCGGGCCCCTCCCACACCACCCGGCGTGCGGGTCCACACCGGGTGGTTCGAGAAGTCAAGGTCATGAGAGCCTGGGTACGCCGGGTTTGGCTAACGGACATGGCAACGCCACCCCGAAGCATGAATGTCGCCAGGTCCGTTCCCTCACGTTAAGCTCCTTCGGCCCTCTCTCCCGGCCTCTCTCCCCGAGCTGTCTCTTAAACCCATCTGACGCTGCCGACGATCTACCCTGCGTAAGTCTCGGTGGTCGCCTGATCATCAAAAAAAATACACGCATACTCACTGATACGCTTATCACTTTCACACGTAT